>NZ_KV812508.1:309-693 GCF_001813425.1 Corynebacterium sp. HMSC056E09 | reverse complement strand
TCCGCGCGCTCGGCGCTTCTGCTTCCGATGCTGCTGAGCTTTCACAGCTACACCAGGTTTATTTCGGTCCCACTCGCTTTAGCGGCAAGCAACGCAAAGCCCGGACCGCAGCCCTTCAACAGCGCCACAGCCTCGGCACCCTCACACTGATTGAAACCTACACCGCAAAAGTCAAGAAAACCCTCGATGCCTGGAACCTGCGAGTCAAACTCGCAGGAACACCCGCACACCGCATCCCCACCGTCGCCGCCACACGCCTGAAAGAACTCCGCTCCAAACGCATAGCCAAACCAGGCGTGCGCATCACCTACCGGGAACAAGGCCCCAACACACTCTCCATTACTGACGACGCCACCACGATCGCCAACATGCGCGGCGTCTTAG
>NZ_KV812508.1:0-209 GCF_001813425.1 Corynebacterium sp. HMSC056E09 | reverse complement strand
CAGAATTCCTCACCCACAAGTTTGCCGAAATAGGGTATGCCACCATCGTGCACCCCATTGAAGGACCCATCGACACCTGGCGGCTATCACGAGGGGCAAACTTCAAACAACGCCTTACCCTGCATGCTGAATTCCACACGTGTTCTAGACCAGGCTGTAATAAACCCGCTGATTACTGCCAAGTCCATCACCTCATCCCCTGGCAGGCA
>NZ_KV812507.1:0-56109 GCF_001813425.1 Corynebacterium sp. HMSC056E09 | reverse complement strand
TATCAGGTGTCTACCAAACAGGGGTCAGGTCCCTTGACCACCGGCACAACTGGGCTGAAGGCGGGCCAACACATCCGAAAAACCTGGCATGTTTATGCCAAGGACACCACAACATGAAAACCGATGGCACCTTAAAGTACCTGCTGGACCCCTACAGTGGGGATGTTATCTGGCTTTTCGCTGACGGTACCTGGACCATCAACGAAGCAGAAGGACCCCTGGCACCAAAACAAAAACGGTGGGCGCAAACAGTCGCCCAACACATCACCGCCACCAGGAAACGTGTGCGCGAAGAAGCCCAACACCTCAAACAAGAACTCGACGACTACGCACAACAACAAGCCAAAACCAAAGCCAACACCGAAGCCGAAACCCAGACCAACACCGACAACGGCGAGGACATCCCCTTCTAAACCCCGTCGATTCAAACGACGACGATGACGAAGAACAGGGGCCTAGCCCTCGTCGAATCAAACGACGACACCACTCCAAACAACCGAAAGGACAAGAAACCAAGAACACACCCACCGTCGAAAAGAACGACGGGTAAAGCCCTTCGCCTGGGGCAGAAATACCAAAGCCTTCCTACACGGCTCTTGCGTGTTAGGAAGGCTTGGGGAGGGGCAGGAAGAGTTATGCAGTCGTGTTGACCGGCTGTGTCTCGGGCTCGTCTGCGTCTTGGTCCTCGTTCATTATGTGTGAGACTCCGTTACCAGCAGCATCCCAGACGGCTTCGTCTTGAATGCCGGCGCGCTTGGCCACGATGGTGGCACACAGTGATTGGCCGGTGACGTTGACGGCGGTGCGTCCCATATCAATGATGGGTTCGATGGCCAGCAACAGACCCACGCCGGCGAGCGGAAGGCCCAACGTGGAGAGCGTCAGCGTCAGCATGACGGTAGCGCCGGTCGTGCCGGCGGTTGCTGCGGAACCAATGACGGAAACGAAGATGATGAGCAGGTACTGGGTGAAGGAGAGATCAACGCCGTAGAACTGTGCAATGAAGATGGCGGCGATGGCCGGGTAGACGGAAGCGCAGCCGTCCATCTTCGTGGTAGCGCCCAGCGGAATGGCGAAGGAGGCGTATTCGCGGGGTACGCCCATGGCCTTTTCCGTAAAGCGCTGGGTAACTGGCATGACGCCCATGGAGGAACGGGTGACGAAGCCAAGGGAAAAGACGGGCCAGACTCGCTTGTAGAAGCCAACTACCGGGATCCGGTTGAATGCGAGCACGGCGGGGTAGACCACGAAAATTACAAGTGCAAGGCCCACATACATCGCGAGGACGAACTTGCCCAAGGAGCTAAGCGCGTCCCAACCATAGGTGGCCACGGCTTTGCCGATGAGGGCGGCGGTGCCAATCGGGGCAAGGCGGATGATCCACCAGAGGACCACCTGGATGACCTTGAGGAAAGATTCGGTGAAGTGCAGGAAGGGATCGGCCGCCTTGCCAGCCTTGACCGCGGCGATGCCCAGCACAAGGGAAATGACAAGGAGCTGAAGGGCACCGAAGCTGAGGGAGATTTCACCGTCGCTCAGCGAAGCGGTGAGCCCGAAGAAGTTGGCGGGGACAAGTTGCTGGAGGAAAGCGGTCCAGGAGCCGATGTGGGATGGGTCGGCGGCGGTGGAAGCATCGACAGTTGTGCCTACTCCCGGCTTCATTACTAGGGCGACCAGAATGCCGGCAAGCACGGAGAAGAACGCCGTAATGGCAAACCAGACCAGAGTGGAGATCGCCAGCGAGGCTGCATTAGCCACCTTGCGCAGGTTGGCAACCGAGGTAACGACGGCCGCGAAGATGAGCGGCGGGACCATCACCTTGAGCAATTGGACGTAGGCGCCGCCGACGCCGGACAGGGTATCGGAGAGCCACTCGGACTCCATGCCGGAGGCGATGAAGCCGAGGATAAGGCCGATGATGAGACCGGCGATAACTTGGGCGCCAAAGCCGGTGGCCCAAGAGGGCAGCGTGCGGGAGGATGCACGAGAGGAAGTGTCTGACACGAGATTTTCCTTCTAGACAGTGTTGTATAGAAATGGACCATTTAGTTCGGTACTCTCGTACCGATCGGTTCACTTGAACTTATAACACCGTACGCTGCCCAGAAATTCCCCCGCAAATTATGGGATACGCTTGGTCCATTCATCGTTGAGGAATTTGGTGTCGACGAGGTGGCGGGCGGCGGCGAGGGAGTCGTCGGAAAGCTCGGCGTCGATGGCGCCATAGCGGGTGGCGAACTCGCGCGCCATGGTCTCGATGATCTCCTCGCGGGGCACGCCAGTCTGGCGGCGGAGCGGGTCGACGCGCTTCTTTGCGCTGGCAAGACCCTTGGACGAGACCTTGACCTTGCCGATGCGCAAGACCTCCATCATCTTGTCCGCATCGATGTCATAGCTCATCGTGGTGTGATGCAGTACCGCGCCCTTACGGCGCTTCTGGGCGGCGCCGCCAATCTTGCCGCCGTCCGAGGTGATGTCATTAATCGGCACGTACCATGCATTGACGCCAAGCTTGTTCAGCGCCGCGAGCACCCACTGGTCCAGGTATTCGTAGCTGGCCTCGTAGGAATAGCCGGCCACGAGCGACTCCGGGGCGTACAGGGAATAGGTCACGCAATTGCCACCCTCCATGAACATCGCGCCACCGCCGGAGATTCGGCGCACCGGAACAATGCCGTGCTTGTCGACGCCCTCCTGATCCAGCTCATTGGCATAGGACTGGTAGGAACCGAATACGACGGCACGATCTTCCCATTCCCAAAATCGGAGCGTGGGCCCGCGCTTTCCTTCAGCAACTTCGTTGAGGAGAACCTCGTCAAGTGCGACATTTACGGGCGTGGGGAGAACACCTGGGCGCAGGATCTCCCAGTGGTGGTCGGTGAAATCGGTGCCACCAGACAGCGCGCGCTTAACGGTGACGGCAAGGTGGTGGGTGTCAAAGCCATGGAGAGCTACGGGTGAATCGATTCGTGCAAGGGCTGCATCGAGGCGGGACTGGATCTCTTCTGTCGAGGTGGCGGTGGTGGTGCCGACCAAGGCGGGGGCTAGTGCCTCATAGGCCTCCTCAGGCTCGAGGAAGAAGTCACCGGAAACCTTCGCGGCAGTGACGGTGTTGTTGGTGTCTAAATCGAGGTCAACGACGAGCAACTTGCCGCCGGGGACCTTGAGTTCAAAGTGTTTATTCGTGCTCATGATGTTCAGGGTACCTAGGGGGGATAAAAGCGCACGTGAGGATATAGACCTTTAATGGAGTTCTGGCGGTGTTGGGGCTATTGGTGTTTTATTAGAATTTCCTGTGGAGGGGGTAAAGGCTTGCGTGGAAAGTGGACACTATTGCGAGAGGTTGGGGACAAAGGTTTTCTGATTGCTCTGTAGGGTGGCGATACTTTGTTGCGTCGCTTCGGATTAGGGGGGCGAGAAAACAGGTCATTATGATGCATGGATGATTGCGTTATTTAATCGTTATAAGTCGTATGATCTGCGATAAGGGTGTGGAAACTGGTCAATTCGGGGCGCAACGGTGGCGCGTTGTTGATTTGTCCGTATTGTGGAGCGCGGAGCAAGCGAAAAAGCAAATCGCCACCCCTTTAATCTTAAGCTTTGGGGGTGGTGATTGGTTGGACGTATTTGCTGGCGACAGGTAGACCAATTATAGAAAGGTTTAAAGAACAATGGACAAGAACATCAAGGATCTCTTCGATGCAACCGCATACGACAAGGCCGGCGAGAAGCTTGGCTCCGTCAAGGAGGTCTTCGTCGATGAGCAGACTGGCCAGCCGACCTTCGTTGAGGTCAACCACGGTCTCTTCGGTATGAACTCCAGCCTGGTTCCGCTCCGTGGCCACGACTTCAACGGTGATGACCTCAAGCTGGCCTTCTCCAAGGACCGTATTGAGGATGCTCCGGACTTTGACTCCGATAAGCCGCTGACCCCGGAGGCTCAGTCCGACATCTTTAAGCACTACAACTTGGAGAACGCGCAGGACGTCACCACCTACCGTGACGAGCGTGCTGGTGCCACCGGCGCCGGTGTTGCGGGTGCAGGCGTAGGTGCGCACGCTAAGGACGAGACAGTCACCACTGACCGTGTTGAGACCGACCGCGCCGCTGCTACCGACACGACTGCAGGTGCTACCGCTGACCACAACGTCACCAACAACGATGGCGAGCTCATCCGCTCCGAGGAGCGTCTCGATGTGAATAAGGAGCGCGTTGCTACCGGCGAGGCGCGCCTGCGCAAGTACGTCGTGACTGACACCGAGACCGTTGAGGTTCCGGTCGAGCGCGAAGAGGTTCGCGTCGAGCGCACCCCGATCTCCGAGGCCGACGCAGCTAACTTCACCGGCACCATCGGCGACAACGCCAGCGAAGAGGCTTCTGTCACCCTGCATGAGGAGCGCGTCAGCGTAGAGAAGAAGACCGTGCCAGTTGAGAAGGTCAACCTGTCCAAGGAGGCCGTCCAGGACACCGAGACCCACACCGAAGAGCTGCGCAAGGAACAGATTGATACCAATGGTATCAATGACGTCCGCAAGTAAATCGGGATAAAGATAAGGGCTTGAAGCCTCAGGGCTTCAGGCCCTTTTTGTCGTTGTAGAGGGTGTCTAGCAAATAGACGTAGAAGGAAGTAGATTTGAGGGCATGTCTCGATTTAGTCCACTGAACTGGCCCGTCGTGCGCCAGATCCGGAACAAGGATGCCTTCGGTCGCGATGTGTCTACGCAGTCGGCTAAGAGCGAAGATCTGCGCGGACGCACCGTAGACGCGGACCGCGTGGTGCAATCGGTGTGCCCCTATTGCGCGGTGGGCTGTTCCCAGCGCGTCTATGTCAAGGATGACAAGGTCATCCAAATCGAGGGCGATCCGGACTCCCCAATTTCCCGCGGACGTCTGTGTCCTAAGGGCTCGGCCTCTGAGCAGCTCATTAACTCCTCGACTCGCATCACCGCGATCAAGTACCGAGCACCCTATGCCACCGAATGGCAGGAGCTCGATGAAGAGACCGCGATGAACATGATCGCGGACCGCTTCGTGGAATCGCGCGCAAGGCACTGGGAGGACGTCGATAAGCAGGGGCGTCCCCTTAACCGCACGATGGGTATCGCTGGATTGGGCGGTGCGACGCTGGATAATGAGGAGAACTACCTCATCAAGAAGCTGTTTACTGCCACCGGCGCCATTCAGGTGGAAAACCAGGCGCGCATATGACACTCCGCCACCGTTCCTAGTCTAGGAACTTCGTTTGGCCGCGGCGGCGCAACCCAACCGCTGCAGGATATGGCGAATGCGGACTGCATCGTCATCGAGGGTTCTAACATGGCGGAATGCCACCCAGTGGGTTTCCAATGGGTCGTTGAAGCCAAGAAGCGCGGCGCGCGGATTATTCACGTTGATCCGCGTTATACGCGTACGTCTGCCTTTGCGAACCGCCACATCGGCATTCGCGGTGGCACGGACGTGGTACTGCTCGGCGCGATTATCAAGCACGTGCTGGATAATGACCTGTATTTCCACGATTATGTGGTGAATTACACCAACGCGGCGTCGATAATTTCGCCGGACTTTAAGGACACCGAGGATTTGGAGGGCCTGTTCTCTGGATACGACGCAGAGAAGGGCAAATATGTCACGGACTCGTGGCAATATGTCCAAAAGCCCGAGGGCTCTTCGTGGAACGTGGAGAAGGACATGACGCTGGAGGACCCGAACACGGTCTTCCAGATTCTCAAGCGCCACTACTCGCGCTACACCCCGGAGATGGTGGAGGAGACGTGCGGCATTTCGCCGGAGGACTTCTACTACTTGGCGGATTCCATTGCGCAGAACTCTAACCCGGAGCGCACAACGTGCTTTGCCTACGCTTTGGGCTTTACCCAGCACACTCTGGGTGCACAGTTCATCCGCACCGCGGCAATCCTGCAGCTGCTCATGGGTAACGTGGGCCGCCCCGGTTCCGGCATCATGGCGCTACGCGGGCACGCCTCGATTCAGGGTTCGACGGATATCCCGACCCTGTTCAACTCGCTTCCGGGCTACCTGCCCATGCCGCATGTGGACCAGGAAACCTGGTCGGATTACCTGGATTCTTTCCGCGCGGCGGACCAGAAGGGCTTCTGGCAATTGGGCGAGAACTACGCGGTCTCGCTCATGAAGTCCTACTGGGGCGATGCCGCTACCAAGGAGAACGACTGGGGCTTTAACCTCATGCCGCGCCTCTCTGGTGCGCACTCGACCTATGAGACCTTGCTGGCCATGCTGCGCCATGAGGTAGAGGGCTACTTTGTCTTCGGTCAGAATCCGGCGGTGGCGCAGTCCAACGGTGGTATGCAGCGCCGCGGTCTCGCTTCCCTGAAATGGCTGGTGGTACGCGACTTCCAAGAGATTGAGACTGCAAGCTTCTGGAAGGATTCGCCGGAGATTAAGAACGGCGAGCTGAAGACTGAGGACATCGCCACTGAGGTCTTCCTCATGCCGGCAGCTACCCACGTGGAGAAGTCCGGAACCTTTACCCAGACTCAGCGCATGGTCCAGTGGCGTTTCCAAGCGGTTCCGCCACCTGGGCAAGCGCGCAGCGAGGCGTGGTTCTTCTACCAGCTGGGCAAGAAGATTAGGGAGCGCCTCGCGGATTCAACTGATCCGCGCGACCTGCCAATCAAGTCCGTAACTTGGGACTACACCGAAGATGAACACGGCGATCCGAGCTCGGATGAGATTTTGCGGGAGATCAACGGTTACTATCTCGACGGCCCGAAGAAGGGGCAGCTCTTGCCTGCCTTTACAGAAATGCGTACCGATGGCTCCACCTCCGGCGGTTGCTGGATTTACACCGGTGTGTACAAGGACGGCATCAACCATGCTGCGAAGAAGGTTCCGGGTTCGGAGCAAAACGAGGTTGCTCTCGACTGGGGTTGGGTCTGGCCGGCCAATCGCCGCATCCTGTACAACCGTGCTTCCGCAAAGCCGGATGGAACTCCGTGGTCGGAGCGCAAGAAGTACATCTGGTGGGATGAAGAGCAAGGAAAGTGGGTTGGCGATGACGTGCCCGACTTCCCGTTGACGAAGCGCCCGGACTACGTGGCACCTGTCGACGCCATTGGCCCTGATGCCCTCGATGGCGACGATCCGTTTATCATGCAGGCCGACGGCCTAGGCTGGCTGTTCGCGCCGAAGGGATTGTCTGACGGCCCGCTGCCGACTCACTACGAGCCGCAAGAATCACCGGTACACAATGCGCTGTACAAGCAGCAGCAGTCGCCGACGCGTCTGACAATTAAGCGCGAAGACAACCTCTCCCGCCCGGAGCCGGGGGAGCGCGGTGCTGATGTTTTCCCGTTCGTCTTCTCCACCTATCGCCTGACGGAGATGTATACCTCGGGTGCGATGTCACGCCGCCTGCCTTATTTGGCGGAGCTGCAGCCGGGACTCTTCTGTGAGGTGGACAAGGAGCTGGCCGCCAAGCGTGGATTGGTCAACGGTGAGTGGGCCACCATCGTGTCCCCACGCGGTGTCATCGAGGCACAGGTTCTGGTAACGGACCGCATGGAGATGCTTACTATCAATGGTGAGGACTTCCACCAGATCGGTCTGCCGTATCACTACGGAGAATCGGAGACCACCGAGGTAGCCGGCGATGGCGCCAACGACCTGTTGGGCCTGACCCTGGAACCAAACGTATTCATCCAGAATTCCAAGGTGGGCGCGTGCGATATCCAGCCGGGCCGCCGCCCGCGTGGCGAGGCACGTCTTCAGCTCTTGCACGAGTACCAAGAACGAGCACACCTCACCGTGGACTCCGGCAACCGGATCCTGGATGTTGACGATGCCTTCAGCACTGAGAAAGCAGCTACCGAGGACAACACGGGTGATGATGCGACTGCTGGAAACGTCGCCGACTATGAAGGCAAAGAAAGCTAAGGAGGACCAATGGCTAATCTTTTGACCGAAAAGGCTGATAAGCACGGCTATGAGTCCTATCAGCGCATGGCTTTCTTTACGGATACCTCGATTTGCATTGGCTGCAAGGCCTGCGAGGTGGCGTGTAAAGAGTGGAACCGAAACCCGGTTGAGGGGTACGCGGTCACCGGTGACTCTTATGACAACACTGGTTCGCTGGGCGCCAATACTTGGCGCCACGTGGCCTTCATTGAGCAAAGCAACGAGCGTATTCAACAGGCTCGCGAGGAGGGACGGAAACTTGTTTCGCTAGGCATGCCCAAAGCTTCCGCCCCAAGCATGACCCCGGATACCGATGATTTCCGGTGGTTGATGTCCTCCGACGTGTGCAAGCATTGCACCAACGCTGGATGCTTGGACGTGTGCCCGACAGGCGCGCTGTTCCGTTCCGAATTCGGCACCGTCGTGGTCCAAGATGATGTGTGCAATGGTTGCGGGACATGCGTGGCCGGTTGTCCGTTCGGCGTGATTGAGCGCCGCGATGACGGCGGCGTGACGCTGAAGGCGGATAAAACGGCCACCGTGGACTACCAGGTTCCGGACCACGCGGGCGTAAACGTGTTGGCAAAGCTGAAGCAACTCAAGCCGCAGGGCCCCGACCATACACCGGGACAGGCCATGCCCATTAAGAATCTGGGCGTGGCCCAGAAATGCACCATGTGCTATGACCGCCTGAAAATTGGTGAGCAGCCTGCCTGCGCCAAGACCTGCCCGACGGACTCCATCCAATTCGGCCCCTACGAGGAGATGCTTGCCGCAGCGCGGGAGCGCGTGCGCGTCCTCCACGAGCAAGGGCTGACGGAGGCTCGTCTCTACGGAGCAAACTCGCAAGATGGTGTTGGGGGAACGGGATCAATCTTCTTGTTGCTCGACTCTCCTGAGGTTTATGGGCTGCCGCCGGATCCGCGCGTGCCCACGGCGGATTTGCCGCAGATGTACAAGACCGCAGCGAAAGCTATCGGAGGAATGGCGCTGGCTGTGGCCGGGGCATTCATGTTGGGAGGCCGCAAGTGAGCGAGTTTGATGAGTACCGCCCGCCGCAGGAGCCTAGGCGCAGGCGTGGCGGCGGCAAGAAGCGCCGGCGTGGACGAGTCGGAGCCGGCGCACAGGATGGTTCCAAAGAAGAGCGCATGGCCGAGGACTTCGAGTTCTCCTCGTATTACGGCAAGCCAGTAGTCAAGGCCCCGCCGTGGGAGTGGCCCATCGGCGGCTATTTCTTCCTCGGCGGCGTGGCCGGCGGTTCTGCGATGTTGGCCGCCGGTGCCCAGGCCACTGGGAACGCACCGCTGAAACGCTCGACGCGGTTGACGGCTTTCTCCGCGGCGTCGGTAGGTTCGGTCTTTTTGGTGCTGGACCTCGGCCGCCCAGAGCGCCTGCTCAACATGTTCCGCGTCTTCAAGGTGACCTCGCCGATGTCCATCGGCTCGTGGATCCTGGGCAGCTTCGCTTCCGCCGCGGCCCTGCCCGCGGTCGTGGAAGCGGACGAGCTGGTCGGTGGTGTGCTGCCGGAGCCGCTTCGCCGCCTCCTCAATAAGGCCGCGGGCCCAGCAGGCGCTGTCGCCGGCGTGCTTGGCGGACCGCTGGCGGGTTACACCGCGGTGCTGTTGGCCAACACATCAAACCCGACGTGGAATGACGCGAAGAAGCACCTGCCCTATGTGTTCGTGTCCTCGGCCTCGGCAGCGGCGTCGGGTGCTGTCATGGTCTTTACCCCGGTGGAGAATGCGGGCGCGGCACGAGCGCTCGGTATTACTGCCGCAGCGGCCGATCTGGCCGCGACCCGTGTCATGGAAGCGAACATGGAGCCTGAGCCTCTTCGCCCGCTGCACGAAGGCACGCCCGGGAAACTCATGAAGGCCTCTGAGGCGCTCATCGCCGCGGGTGGGGTGGGAACCGTAATCGCGTCGGCGACAAAGTCGCGCGCGGTGTCGGTGGTATCCGGCGTGGCGCTCATGGCGGGATCCGCGTGCACGCGCTTTGGCGTGCTCAACGCTGGGCTGGAGGCGGTGAAGGATCCGTCGACAAGCATTGGCCCCCAAAAGCGGCGCGCTGAAGCCCGCCGCAGGGCAGAGGGCCTCAGCCATTCGACGGTGACTAGCGGATAGAAATCCGTGCATCGCCCGGCACAGTCCGGCCAATGACTGGGTAGCCGGGAACCTCGCCGATGACGAGGAGTCCACCGGATGTTTGGGCATCGGCGAGGAAAATCAAGTCTTCCTCGCTCAAATCTGTGTCGAGGTGGGGGCGCACCCAATCCAGATTGCGGCGCGAGCCACCCGGGATGAAGCCATCCGCCAAGGCATCCTTGGCACCTTCAATCGCAGGAACAGCTGAGAAGTCCAGCTCTGCGCCTATACCGGAGGCGCGGCACATCTTGTAGAGATGGCCCAGAAGACCAAAGCCGGTGACATCGGTTGCCGCGCGCACCCCGGCCGCCACGGCTGCCGCAGAGGCATCCCGATTAAGCGCGGTCATGGAGTCCACCGCGGCCTGGGAGACCTCACCGGTGGTTTTGTGCTTGTTATTGAGGATGCCCACGCCAATCGGCTTGGTCAGCGTGATGGGAAGTCCAGCTTCGGCGGCGTCGTTGCGCAGGATTTTATCCGGGTGGACGATACCCGTGGCTGCCAAACCATAGGTGGGTTCCGGTGCGGTGATGGAGTGGCCGCCGGTAATGGAGATGCCGGCCTGAGATGCCACGTCCATGCCGCCGCGCAGAACCTCGCGCAAAATGTCGAGACCAAGCACCTCGCGTGGCCAGCCAACCAGGTTGATGGCGGTGATGGGGGTGCCGCCCATGGCGTAGACGTCGGAAAGCGCATTGGCAGCAGCCACGCGGCCCCAGTCATAAGGGTCATTGAGCATCGGCGTGAAGAAATCCGCGGTAGAGATGACCGCCAGGCCGTTGGGGATGCGCACGGCGGAGGCATCGTCGCCGTCGTCAAGCCCGACCAGCACGTTGGGGTCCGCGGTGCCCACGAGGCCCTCCACAGCAGACTCGAGTTCTCCCGGGGGAATCTTGCAGGCGCAACCGCCACCGGCGGCAAAGGACGTAAGTTTAATGTCAGTCATAAGTCCTACTTTAGCCCCGTGTAAGGTGAGCAGACGGAGGCGTACGTGTCCTGGTGGGCGCCCCGGTCTTCAAAACCGGTGAGGCCGAGCATCTCGGTCTGGCAGGTTCGATTCCTGTCCGTCTCCGCCATGTGCGCAGCTAGGAGGAACTTTGATGACTGACCCCCGCCGCTTTATCCCGAAGATGGATGAGATCCTCCAGTACCCGGCGGTGCAGGATGCCCACCACCGCCTGGCGCCGCACTCGGTGCGCGGGATCATCGACGCCGTGCTTGCCGACGCCCGCTCCGGCTCCCTCGCCCCCTCCCAGATTGAGGAGGAGCTGGCCACCAGGCTCGATGCTGTGCAGCCATATTCCTTGCGCCACGTCATCAACGCCACTGGCGTCATCATCCACACGAACTTGGGCAGGGCTCCTTTACCGCCGGCAGCGGTAGATGCGCTAGTGTCCGCGGCATCGTATACGGACGTTGAGATGGATCTGGACAGCGGCCTGCGCTCACGAGATAGGGGCCGCGCGGCCGTTGATGCGGTATTGGCTGCATGCCCCGGCGCGGAGGATGCGCTGATAGTGAACAACGGTGCCTCCGCGCTGCTGTTGGCTACGGCGGCCTTGGCCCCTGGCAAGGAAGTCATCATCTCCCGCGGTGAGCTCATCGAGATTGGCGCGGGATTCCGCTTGCCCGAGCTCATCGAGTCCACGGCCACCCGCTTGCGCGAGGTCGGCGCTACGAACCGCACTCACCTGGCGGACTATGAGCGGGCGATGGGGGAGGACACGGGAGCCATCTTGAAGGTGCATCCCTCCAACTTCCTGATCAGTGGGTTCACTTCTTCGGTATCGGTTGCTGAGCTTCGTGCGCTCACCGACTTGCCGCTCATCGTGGATATCGGTTCGGGGTTGCTTAGACCAGATGACGCGCTGCCGGCAGAACCCTCCGCCAGCGAGGCTCTTCGCGATGGCGCCGACGTTGTCCTCTTTTCAGGGGATAAGCTGCTCGGCGGCCCGCAGGCCGGGGTGCTCGTCGGTGCAAAGGAAGCGATTACTGCGTGCAAGAAAGATCCGTTGGCGCGGGCGGTGCGCATCGATAAGCTACGGCTCAACGCGCTCGAGGCCTCTCTGTCCACGCCCTCCAACGCCGTGCAGGACGCGCTCCACATTGATCCGCAGCGCCACCGCGAGCGCACGGAGAAGGTGGCAGCGGCAGTTGGCGGTGAGGTCGTCGAACACGCCGGACGCGTCGGCGGTGGCGGGGCACCCGAGGTGCCGCTACCGGGGTGGGCCGTGGCGTTGCCAGAGGAGTTGGCACGGCCGTTGCGGTTGGGTGAGCCTCCTGTGGTGGCGCGCGTGAATCAGGGGCGCTGCCTGGTGGATGTGCGGTGTGTGCCGGAGGCACAGGATGCCGAGCTCATCGCGGCATTGCGGGCGGTGATCTAGGTGTATGTAGTGGCCACTGCGGGGCACGTGGATCACGGCAAGTCGAGCCTGGTCAAGGCGCTGACGGGGATGGAACCGGACCGCTGGGAGGAAGAAAAGCGGCGCGGATTGACCATCGATTTAGGATTTGTGTGGACGAGGCTGGGCTCGGGCGCGGACGTCGCATTTGTCGATGTGCCGGGGCACGAGAAGTTCTTGGGCAACATGCTGGCCGGGGTGGGGCCGGCATCGGTGGTTCTCTTTGTGGTGGCGGCCGATGAAGGCTGGCAGGCGCAGTCCACCGATCACCGCGATGCTCTGCGCGCTTTGGGAATTGAGCACGGCGTGGTGGCGCTGACTCGTGCTGATAGGGCTGATACTGCCCGCCGGGTAGAGGTCGCCGTACAGGTCAAGGCAGAACTGGCTGGAACAGCGCTTGCCGACGCCCCCATTGTCTACGTCTCCGCAAAGACCGGCGAAGGCGTGGAGAAGCTGCGTGCCGAATTGGATAGCGTGCTTGCTGCTATGCCCGCGCCGGATCCGCAGGCGCGCGTGCGGTTGTGGGTGGATCGCGCCTTCAGCGTGAAGGGTGCTGGCACCGTGGTGACGGGAACGCTGGCGGCCGGGACGGTTTCGGTTGGCGATGACCTTGAGCTCAGTGGGCAACGCGCCACGGTGCGTGGGGTGCACAGTGAGAACAGGGCAGTGGACAGCGCTGCACCCGTCACGCGCGTAGCGCTCAACCTGCGCGGGGTGGCCGCGGACCAGGTTCATCGCGGAGATGCTTTGCTTAGCCCTGGGTGCTGGCGTGTGCTCGACACCGTGGATGTGCGGCGAACGTTCGGTACTAACATGAGCGAGCTTCCACAGAACCTCGTGGTGCACATCGGCACCGCGGGAGTGGGAGCGCGGCTGCGGCCTTTAGGAGGTGAGTTCGCGCGGTTGACTCTGGAAAGCCCGCTACCGCTTACTTTGCTCGATAGGTTTGTGGTGCGCAGTCCGGGCGGGCGGCACGTCGTGGCCGGTTTTGAGGTGGTGGATGTACACCCAGCTGAATTGAATAGGCGCGGCGATGCCAAGAAGCGCGCTGTTGAGCTAGAAACTTTAGAAGCCACGAGCCCGGCCCAGTGGCTCAAGCGCTGTGGCTACGCGGAGCTGCGTGGTCTTGTGCGCGATGGCTTTTCGGTGACAGAGAAGCCAGCGGGAGTCATTGAGTTCCGCGACTGGTGGATCGCCGCCAGCCAGGTCACTGCGTGGAAAAGGTCTTTGATTCAGACTGTGGAAGCCCACGCCAAGGCGAATCCGCTCTCCCCGGGGCTGACGAAGGCAGCGGCCATGGATGCACTGGGACTAACCGAGCCGGCCTTGTTAGGTCTGGCGGTAGCAGCTGCCAAGCTCGAGACAGTTGATGGCGTACTGCGAATGCCCGGGCAGACAGTCGACCTTGGCCCCGCGGAGAGGGGAGTGGCGGAACTCGAGCAGCAACTGCGTGAAGACCCCTTTGCTGCCCCGGAAGCGGAAGACCTCAAAGAGTTGGGCCTGGGACCGAAAGAGCTGGCCGCTGTTGAACGCGCTGGGCGCCTGCTCCGGCTGGCTAACGGTGTGGTGCTTCTGCCTTCAGCTCCGCGCGAGGCACTCGCCGTGGTCTCACAGTTGGAACAGCCCTTCACCCTCTCGGAGGCGCGCAAGGCACTTGGAACGACGCGCCGGGTTGCCATCCCGGTGCTGGAGCACCTCGACGCTACGGGTGCGACGCGCCTAGTCGACGGAAAGCGATTCGTGCGCGCGGCAGGGGCAAAGGAACCAAAGTAAAGGCACCATTTGGGGCCGGTTTTCGGGGAAACCCCAGTTCAGTGTATTAGGTTAAGCGCATAAGGTGCCAGTTAAAAGGTGTCTTTGGGGGACGTGAAGGCGCGTGGACCGGCCGGCAGCGGTGAGGTAAGGGGATCGGCCGGGGCAGTGAACTCCCAATCGGCATTGGGGTTGAGCACTGGCGGGATGGCAGGCTTGTTCGGGTCGATCGGCAACGGCGGGACTGCGGGGGCGAAGAGCGCTTCGGGGTCTATTGGAAAGTCCACTGCGATGCGGCCCGCGCCAGCATAAGCACGGGCGGCAAGGGAGGCACTGGTTTGTGTGGCGGCCGCGAACGCGGCGGCCAACGCTGGGGCATCGGAGAGCTCCGCGCACGGTCCGAGGACGAGGTTGTCGTGGGTGGCGAGGACGGTGTCGTCGAGAAGCACGAGCGTCACGAAGAACTGTTCCGTACCCATCGTGCGGAGCTGATATGCGGTGAGCTCGCCTTCCGCGACGCGAACAAGAGCGCCCTGCCCGCCACTGAGCAGCGCGGTACCCGCAGGCTGGTTGTTGGCGGGAACCATCCACGGGTCGAGCCCCAAAGCGAGGGCGATCTCCACCTCGCCGTCGACAATGTCGACGGTGGCATGCGTCGCCGGGTTCATCGCCGCCGTGCGCAGTCGATTTAGGGCGGGATACTCTGCGGACTCCGCACCATCGAGTGAACCCAAGAATCCGAAATCTGAATGTACGCGCCAGCCCCCGGTGGTGGGGTCGGGGAGCAAGGAAACGTCGACGAGCGCAGGCTCCTGCGCCAACCCAGGGATGCTCAACGCGGTGGAGAAGTTCACGTGCTCAAGAACCGCGACGTGCTCGACACCAAAATAAGAAGGAGCTAGCGGATATAGCGCCATGGTTGCGACAGTCACCTCGTGGGTCAGATGGGAATCGACGGACTTGTCTCAAGCTTACGCAGGAGGATGTTCAAATCTAGTTGTTCTCCATTTCCAAAATAGTCGTGTGCCGATTAACAAGGCGAGGCACATTAAACCAGAAGTCATAAACGCACAAACAACTCCGAAAGAATCATAAAGCCATACCAGGATTGGTCGTAAAACTAGTAGTGCTGCTCCGCTAATGGCGGACGCAATTGAAAGGGCAGTAACTCGAAACTCTGAAGAGGAGTAGGTGGCGATAACTATCTCGCTAAACGTGGTAGAAAATCCACAAATTACTGAACCTAAAATAATAAAAAGGGATCCCAGCGGGATGCTATAATTTGACAGCAACCCAGATGATACATAGACGAAAGAGATAGCGATTAATAGAACTGAGTGAGACATTACTGTACGTCTGACCGTATGGCTTGAAAACCAAGCTCCTATGGCCTGGCCGGCTGAAAAGGCGGCAGCGATCGATACGTAGAAAAAGCTGATTACTGATGGTGGAATTGATTCGTCATGAGCCACAGGTTGGAACAAAATCCTAATCGAAATACTTACAGTAATAATGCTAGATAAACTTAAGATGCCAAACTGGAGTAGGGGTTCTCCCCGAACTATTTCGTTAAAATGCGAATGATTAGTCTTTGACTTAACGCTTGGTGGGTTAGGTAACCAAAAAGATAATGTAAGACCCATCGCTGATAAGAAAGCAGTGAGCAAAAAGGGAAGCGGTGGAGAGATTTCAAAGAGAAACCCCGCAAAAATTATCGAGAGTGCAACCGAAGTACCGCTGACAATCTTCATGAGAGACAGAAATTTGTGCGGTGGAAAATCGACGTAATTAGATTCGGCGAGTTCCCAGGTATAAGCGGTGTCTAGGCCAGACGCCATAGCCCACAAGAATCCCCATGCCGTCCAGGTGAGGACTAGGGCGGGTAGATTCGGGGTGAATGGGAGGAGGAGAAACACTATTGTCGTAAAGGCGCATACGAGCTTAATGCTTGTTGTTCTTCGAAGTGATGAGACGAGTCGTCCCGCCGGTATTTCTGAAATAAGTAAGACCCCGTGAAAAACCGCATCGGCGAGAACGGCTTCAGAAGTGCTAAAACCTTGGTGCTTTAGAAGAAAAAACCACGTCGGGAACCAGAACTGCACGTCAAGACAAAACCGAAGACCAGCAGTCAAAAGAGCTGTAGACATCTTATAGACCTTGTCGACGATGCCATGCGAATAGAAACATTAGCAGCATGGATATCGCCAGCGATAGCAGCACGACAGCATCCATCGGTTGGGAAGAGAGCCAAGAAGTGATGCTGCCGCTGCCAAGGTCGAACATGGTTTGTTCAGGGTCAGAAGCTGCGTCGCGGCCAAATTGAACTAGCCCGACCGCAGTGGCTAGTAGTGAGGTAAGGCCAATTCCGAGAAGTATAACATCAGTTACAACTGCCGACTGCTCTTGCTGCTGAGTTGCAAGGTGATCCAACTGTGCCTTGCATAGCTCTATCTTTCGATTGACCGGTGTGTAAAGGTCATCTTCGAAATTCCAAGCTTTCAAGTATTGATTTACATAATTCATTTTTTGTCGGGATGAGTATTGGCGGTACTCATCGTACATAAGTATGAACTCTATAGCTGAATTAACGGAGTCGTTTAGTTCATGGCGCAATTTAGGTAGCGCATTTTCACCCTTTGGAGCCATAGAAGTATTTAATATACTGCGTAAGCGGTGGTCTACCTTCTGTAAGGCTGCCCAAAAGAACTGAGCATGCTTTAGTGCTGACCATTTTGCATTGTTTGTCTCGGGATACTCTAAAGCGTGAATATGATTCATCCATCGTGCAACCTGTGCGCGTGTGCCCTTTTTGAGTTCATCAAATTCAGCTATGTTCTCGTCATCCACGCCCGATACCCAAAGCTGAGCAAACCTAGTAAGTAAGTCGTTCGAACGGGGGAGCTGTATTGCACGTGTCACCCAGAGTGGTTCAGCAGCCACATAGGAGTCTAGTGCTACGAATTGCTCTGCATTCTTGTTGAGCTTTTTAGACCAGGTATCAATGAGGGCTCTGCTGATGTCCTCGGCTAGAGTTTTGGTCGTTGCTTCGCAGTATTCCCGAATCTGATCTTCGACCGGGTTTATGTCGCCACTTTCTACGCATTTGCGAATCAATGAGTCATCTACATCGACCTGGCCAGTCGCGATCAGAACGCCATGGTCATACAAAGTCCATTCTGCGATTTCACCGACTAGTTCAATTCCATCAGCGGCTTCGGGGTGCTGGATGCGCTGTGTACCTTCAAGCACTTCTTGTGACCAAGGATGTTCTGAGGCTGCGGCCTTTGCCCAGCCTGCTAATCGTTGATCCGCGGCCGAGCGTGGTGAGACGAGCGAATCCAGTTCAGTTTCCTGGACCGTGTTTTTTAGGAATGCAAGGTAATCAGTCTTAGCCCTATCACGAATTCCTGGCGAAGACGTGATGCCGAGGTAAATCGGTGCCATCCACCTAAACTTAGCCATTAATTACCTCTAGGTTATCAATATGAATCTTGGCAATGCGGCCGGAAAAAGGACCTGAGGTGATTTTAACCTCGGCCATTTCGCCGTCCGAACTTGGCCAATGTCGTAGGATCCCTTCCGTGCCGCGTGGAGTGCGGCCGATCAGCATTTCGTTCTGCGCGGAATAGACTTCAACTGCTCGATTATCTCCGGTGGAGAGACTAACTTGGGTATCTGCGTCTGCGACTTCTTTTAGGTGAGTCTTATATGTTGTTGTCTGTTTATATTTTCTTAATCCTTCATTGAATTGGGACATGAGGAGTTTCGATTCGTTAGAACTATTCATGAAAAGGTGTAAGCCTCTGGTATCGGAGCTTAAGTTGGGGTCCAGCTCGACGATTTCATACAGATCGGCGCTGTCTTCGAACGTGGGGCTCTCTAGAATTGTGTTCCCCGCAATGCTTCCTTCTGCAACGAGATCCACTTGATCGTTGGCTAAGGCGTTAAACGCCTCATAGCCGTCGTTGAAAGTGGAGAATGAGGCTCCAGAGTTGTCGAGCTCGTCCCAGTACTGGTAACCAGAAATTCTTCCAATGCGTATATCGCTGAGGTCGTTTTTGGTTTTCTCCTTAATGCTGTTTCCTTGCTTACCGAATAAGACGTATGAGAAGGAAAGGATTGGGTCGCTGTAGCTTCCGTATTCTTTTCTGTGGGGAGCATCGACGACAGGGGCTACGCCTATCGAAACGTTGTCCAAAACCTCACGTTCCGCTGATGCCCAGTCGGAGTAGCTAAAGCTAACTTGTATCCCCTGCATACGAAAAATGTCTCGGATCATTTCCGCTACTGGACCGTCATTACGTAGATTCGGGCCGATATACGGGTCCCATTCAGCAGCGGAGATCGTTGCATTGGTGATTTTCTTGGGTGGTGTTGCACGAAATTGGCTAAAAACAATAACCGTGGTCGCAAGTACCAGAGCTACAAGAATTAATGATCGGATCAGTCCCATTCTTCTCTGTGGGACAATCTTGTTAAAGAGTTGCTTCATAGTAGAATTCTAAAATTTAACAATAATATGTTGGTTTGGCTTTGGCTGGTTGATAGCTCTAAAGTACCAATCCAATTTCACCGTAACTGAAGCTACCTCGTGGTACGCGCGCACGGATGAAGATGGACACGCCGTGGGCTATGACTACGAAACCGGCGAATACACCGACGACGACCCGACAGTCAAGGACGGCGAGTCACTTGCGCTACCGCCAGAGGACAGCACAGACAGGCTATAGTTTCCCACTATGGATCTAGCCACCATCGCCTTTGCTTTCAGCCTCGTGCTGTTGTCTGGCTTGTCGACGTCCATCGGTGCCGCCCTGGCCGTCGGCAAGCGCGAGCCCGGGCCGAAGTTTATGGCCGCAGCCCTGGGGTTGTCTGCGGGCGTGATGCTCTACGTCTCCTTTATGGAGATCCTGCCGCAGTCCCTAGAGAAGCTGGAAAGCACCCTTGGGGCAGAGGCCACTGCCACGTGGACGATGATGGCGGCGTTCTTCGCCGGCATTGCGGTCATCGCCATTATCGACCGCCTCGTTCCCGAGGAGATTAACCCGCACGAGCCGGCCACTACAGAGGAAGAAGCACGCCGCAAGAGGCTGATGAAGACCGGCATGTTCACCGCCTTCGCACTGGCCATCCACAACTTCCCCGAGGGATTTGCCACATTTCTTTCGGGCCTCGAAGCCCCCGAGATTGCGATCCCCGTTGCGGTGGCCATCGCCATCCACAACATTCCGGAAGGTATTGCGGTTGCGGTTCCCTTGCGCAGTGCCATGGGATCGCGCACGAAGGCATTTTGGTGGGCCACGATTTCTGGGCTCGCTGAGCCTGTCGGCGCCATTATCGGATTCGCTCTGCTCATGCCGTTCATTGGCCCGATGACGTTTGGCATAAGCTTTGCCGTCATCGCAGGAATCATGGTGTTCATCTCCCTGGATGAGCTTTTGCCCACGGCGGAGGAGACCGGCGAACACCACTGCGCCATCTACGGCCTCATCGCCGGTATGGCGGTCATGGCAGTGTCCCTCGCGATGTTTATTTAACGCGCTCCGCGGTGGCCTTGACCGCCATGATGATGGTGACGATAACGGAGCCGAGAACAAAGCCGCACAACATGGACAAGCCGGTGTCCGCCAACCAGGCGAGCGCGCCATTGCTGATGCTCTCGGTCACGTGGTGGATGAAGCCATAAGGCTGCTCAGCGCCGAACTCGCTCAAGCCCTTGACCACGATGTGGCCGCCGACCCACAGCATGGCGGCGGTGCCAATGATGCCGATGATGTTGAGCACGATGGGCATGCCCTTGACCAAGGCGGTACCCACGGCCGAATCGCCATCGTGGCGCTTGAGCAGGGCGAGGCCGATATCGTCCATCTTGACCAAGAGCCCGACGGCGCCATAAACACCTAAGGTCAAGAGAATGCCGACGGCAACCAAGGCGCCGAGGCGCAGCCAGAAGGGCTGGTCGATGACCTCGTTGAGGGAGATCACCATGATCTCGGCGGAGAGGATGAGGTCCGTGGTGATCGCGGATTTGACCAGGGAATCTTCGGCGTCGGCGCCCTTTTCTTCTACGGTTTGCTCCTCCTCGCCGCGGTAGAGGATAGCATGGAAAATCTTTTCCGCGCCTTCGAAGCATAGGTATGTGCCGCCGCACATGAGGATAGGGGTGAGCGCCCAAGGAGCGATCCAGGACAGGATCAGGGCAATAGGCAGGATGATGACGAGCTTGTTGATGAGCGAGCCCTTGGTGATCCGCCAAATCATCGGCAGCTCTCGCTGCGGCTCGACGCCTTGGACGTATTGAGGCGTGACAGCGGCGTCATCGACGACGACTCCCGCTGCTTTCACCGAGGTCTTTCCGGCCAATGCTGCTACGTCGTCGACGCTGGAGGCAGCGGAGCGGGCGATCAGGGCGACGTCATCAAGCAGGGCAAAAAGGCCACCGGCCATGGCTCACTTCCTTGTGGTGTAGGGGTAAGTGTTTACCCTAGGTTACTCGGCAGGAACGAGCTCCACATTTTCTGCCCAGGTAAGTTCCATGCCCAGCGTGCGCAGCCAATTCATGGCGTCATCGCCGTAGCGTGTGATGCCCTCGACGGCGGTAAGCGTGCGCTCCATGGCGCGCTCGGCCTCCTCGGCGCTGATGAGGCCGTTGGAGGTTGCGGCGGCTAGCTCGTCGATGTCGAGCACATCAACCGGCTCGCCGGAGGTGGAGACCAAGTCGACATAAAGATCGCGGGTAGTCCACACATCACCGTCGACGTCGATATCAGCGACGTCAATGTAGAAATCTTGGTGGACATCCACGCCCTCGCGGAAGTGGAAGATATTGGCGCGCAGGCCCAGCTCCGGCAGCAACCAGGATTCAAGGTAGCCGAAGCGCGGGTGGTTGGCGCCGCGGGCCATGTAAAGGCCAAAGTCGGTGACCCGGTAGGTGTCTACCTCCCGCTGAAAACCTTTCGGGTCGACATTGATGTTGTCGGTGGTGTTAAAGGTTTCTTGCTTGACTGGGTGCAGGTCAGTGCTCATTAGTTCACCTCGAGGTAAGCCGCGGTAGGTGGGAAAGAACACGAGGATTCAGTAGTGTTGACCGCGCCAGAGAGGACCGCCACGACGGTGCCCTTGCCCGTTGCTGCGCGGCCCGAGACCGTGGTCGGCCCATCGGCGTTGATGCCGTTGTTGAACAGGGGAGTGGTGCCGAACTGGAAGGTATCCAGGTTGAACCACTGGACGCTCATGGCACCCTGCTGCTCAGCGGCGGTGGGGGTGCCTAGCGCGGTGAAGAGGAAGACGGTTTCTCCTTCGCCTGCGCCTGGGGCCGGCATATCGGTCGGGCCAGGCACGGCGATGGCGGAGCCCACCGAATCGCCCTGCCCGCCGATGCACTGCGCGGAGACCGTAGGCCAGTAGAACTGGCGGAAGCCGGGGTTGTTTCCCTCCGGCAGGGCCACACCGCCTTCGCCGCCGTCACCGGCGGAGAAGTTAAGGGCGGTGAGGATGGCGCTGCGGGCCTCCTGCGGGATCCATGGCTGTGCCGCGAAAGCGCGAACACGCTCCTGCGTCTCCGGGGTGGGGCGGCCGAGGCTGTCCAGCGGGCTACTGCTCTGTGGAATGTTCACCAGCGAGGAGAGATCGGGGGCGCCGGCATGTGCTGGCGTGATGCTGAGGAAGCCCATCATCACGGCAGCAGTTAGTCCGGCGACGCCACGGCGGGCGGAGCGGGAAGAGCGCTGTTCGGAAAGGGCCATGGAAAATCCTTGTGTTTGGGTATGGGAACGTGGCGGCAGGAAACTAAATCACATGCGTCACAATAGTATCTGCTGCCACAATATTCACTTTTTTGGCGTAGTCAACTCTAAATAGAGACCTACTGTGCGGTATGTCGGCTGTTGATATCGTTTCGTTACATCGCGCGCTAATGCGTGCGATGCGCGCGATGCTGCACATGAAAGGGCTAGAGAGTATATTTAAGGGCCGTTCATACCGCTAACGCATCATGCTTTAAAGGAGCACCCCACACGTGAGTAATACTGAGTTCCGTAACGTAGCCATCGTCGCACACGTTGACCACGGTAAAACCACCCTCGTCAACGGAATGCTGGAGCAGTCCGGCGCTTTCGGCGACCATGGCGAACACTCGGACCGCGTCATGGACTCCAATGATCAGGAGCGCGAGCGCGGCATCACCATTCTGGCGAAGAATACCGCCATTCACCGCAAGGGCCTGGGCAAGGACGGCGGGGACCTCATCATCAACGTTATCGACACCCCGGGCCACGCCGACTTCGGCGGCGAGGTCGAGCGCGGTATCTCCATGGTGGACGGCGTCGTGCTGCTTGTCGACGCCTCCGAAGGCCCCCTCCCGCAGACCCGCTTCGTGCTCACCAAGGCACTGGAAGCCAAGCTGCCGGTTATCATCTGCGTGAATAAGACCGACCGCCCCGACGCCCGTATCGACGAGGTCGTCACCGAAGCGCAGGATCTTCTGCTGGAAATCGCTGCCGGCCTCGAAGATGAGGAAGCAGCCGCTGCCGCCGAGGAACTCTTGGACCTGCCGGTTCTCTACGCTTCCGGCCGCGAGGGCAAGGCCTCGACCGAAAACCCGGGTGACGGCAACGTTCCTAACGCCGACGACCTGCAGGCGCTTTTCGACGTTATCTACGAGGTCCTCCCTGAGCCCTCCGCCAAGGTCGACGCCCCGCTGCAGGCCCACGTGACCAACCTGGACTCCGACGACTTCCTGGGTCGTATCGCACTGCTGCGCATCTACTCCGGCACCATCAAGAAGGGCCAGCAGGTGGCCTGGATGCACTACGACGACGAGGGCGAGATGCACGTCAAGCAGGTCAAGGTGGCCGAGCTGCTGCGCACCGTCGGCTTCGAGCGCCAGCCGGACACCGAGGCCATCGCCGGCGACATCGTGGCTATCTCCGGTATCTCCGACATCATGATCGGTGACACCATCGCCGACGTCGAGGACCCGAAGCCGCTGCCGCGCATTAAGGTCGACGAGCCGGCTATCTCCATGACCATCGGCGTGAACACCTCCCCGATGGCAGGCCAGGGCGGCGGCGACAAGCTGACCGCCCGCATGGTCAAGGCCCGCTTGGACCAGGAGCTCATCGGTAACGTCTCCATCAAGGTGCTGCCGACCGAGCGTCCCGATGCATGGGAGGTACAGGGCCGCGGCGAGATGGCACTGTCCGTGCTTATCGAGAACATGCGTCGCGAGGGCTTCGAGCTGACCGTCGGCAAGCCGCAGGTGGTCACCCAGGTCATCGATGGAAAGACCATGGAGCCCTACGAGATGCTCACCATCGACTCCCCATCGGAATTCCAGGGTGCCATCACCCAGCTGCTGGCCTCCCGCAAGGGCCAGATGCAGTCCATGGACGTCCGCGAGGGCGACTGGGTCCGCATGGTCTTCCGCGTCCCAGCGCGCGGCCTGATCGGCTTCCGCACCCAGTTCCTGACGGAGACCCGCGGCTCTGGCATCGCCAACTCCATCTCCGATGGTCTCGACGTGTGGGCCGGAGACATCAAGGCTCGCCCGACCGGCTCGCTCGTGGCCGACCGTTCCGGCCAGATCACCGCTTATGCTCTGCAGCAGCTGGCGGACCGCGGTGACTTCTTCGTGGAGCCGGGCATGGAGGCCTATGAGGGCATGGTCGTCGGCGCCAACAACCGTGATGAGGATATGGACATCAACATCACCAAGGAAAAGAAGCTGACCAACATGCGCTCCGCCACCGCCGACGCCACCGTCACGCTGGCTAAGGCCAAGACCCTGTCCCTCGATGAGGCGCTGGAGTTCTGTGGCACCGATGAGTGCGTCGAGGTGGGCCCGAAGGTCCTGCGCGTGCGCAAGGTTGAACTGTCTGCCACCGACCGCAAGCGCGCGGCCGCACGCGCTAAGCAGCTCAACAAGTAGGCCGCTGTGGGCGTCGCCAAGCGGCGCCCCACCGCTAGGACCACCTGCCCCGGGGTATTAAAATAGCGCGGAAGAGTTTTCCGGACGTAAAGGTTGTGTGGAGTGGACCGTTTCCTGCCCCGGCTCGGAGTCATTCTCGCAGCCGCCGTGCTGACTGCATGCCAAGCCAACCCCGGGCCGCCGCCGGTTGTGGACGAGGAAGATCGCAGCGCCACGCCCACGAACTCAAGCACCACCAGTCCGCCGCCGGAGAAAGCACCCGAGGAAGACGCACTGCCGAAGCGCAGCACCGTGGCCATTGGGGTGGACCCGCTGCGCGGCGGGCTTAACCCGCACCTCGTGGCGAATAATTCGGAACTGGTCAACCAAATCGCGGAGCTAGTGCTGCCCTCGGCCTTCCACGGGGACCAGATGGACACGGATGTCCTCGAATCCGCCGAGGAAATCGACGCTCCGGGCAGCATTGCCATGCGAGTGCGCTACACCATCGCCGCGCCAGCGCAATGGTCCGATGGGACGCCGATCACAGGCTCTGACTTCAATTATTTGTGGTCCCAGATCACGCGCACTCCGGGCGCTAAAAACGTGTCCGGTTACCGGGCAATTTCGGCCGTGCGGACTTCCGGTAATGGGCGAGTGGTCACCGTGGACTTCGACCACCGCGTGGAGGACTGGCACAAGCTCTTTGCCCACCTATTGCCCTCCCATGTGCTGGAGGACAAGGACTTCACCTCGGCCTTAGCTGAGGGTATCCCAGCCTCTGCTGGACGTTACCTCGTCGAGGGGATGGACCGCGGGCGAGGGATTATCACGCTTAACCGCAATGACCGGTTCTGGGGAGAGGATCCCGCACATATCGACGTGATCCAATTGCGCGCTGTGCGCGATACCGCACAGGCGGTGAACATGCTGCGCTCGCACCAGATTGGGTTTGCTGACTTCACCCCGCAGCAGACCACCCTGGAGAATCTGAGCCTGCTCAGCAACGTCAATACCGGTGTGGTGACCCGGCAGCGTCAGCTCCGCCTGGAGATGTCGGCCGCCGAGGGCGCACTCGAGGAACAGCCGCAACGCCGCGCCTTGGCTTCGCTGCTCAACACCGACCAGCTGGCCCGGCTTGCCACCGGCCGCGCTTCGGAGCTCGAACCGGGGGAGAATCCCTTCGATAGCAACGCAGAACTTGCCCCGCTGCGTGAGCGTGCGGGCCGCAAACCCGTGCGCATCGCCGCGGATCCCCTCAATCCAACTGCCCTGGCTGCGGCCACCACCATCGTGGACGTGCTGCAAGCCAAGGCCATCGACGCGGAGGTCGTCACCGAACGCCCGACTACCATAACCTCTGACTTGCTCCCGGCTGGCAAGGTAGATGCCGTGGTGGCGTGGGACGAAAACGGCATCGATGCGCTGAGTCTGGCTAACTACTTCGTGTGTGCAACGCCCACACGGCCTGCGGCAACGCAGTCGGGGTTCTGCCCTGAAGAGTCCGCGAAGACTGCTACCGATATTTTGTCGGGAAAGCTCGACTCCGCAGCGGCTCAAGAGCAGGTGGAGCACCTCAACAAAGAAGAAGTTCTCTTCGTCCCGTTGCTTAATGAGGTGCGAATCCACGCTTTGGGCAAGGGTATTGTTGGCCCCGGACAAAGCATCAAGGACTGGGACTCCGGTCTGATTAGTGCACCGCAGTGGAGGAAAGACGATGAATAAGGATCTCACCGGCTACCGTGTCGTGGCCGTTCACGCGCACCCGGATGATGAGGTGCTCTTTACAGGCGGCACGTTGGCGGACTTGTCCGCGCGCGGTGCGGAGGTCACCGTGATTACCGCGACGCTGGGGGAGGAGGGCGAAATCATCGGCGAGCCCTACCAAGGCCTCGCGGAAACAGATCAGCTGGGAGGGTTCCGCGCTTGGGAGCTTAAGCACGCGCTCGACGCATTAGGCGTTGATGGCATCCAGCTAGGCGGCTTCGGGCATTTTCGCGACTCCGGGATGGAAGGTTCCGCCGCCCATGATCACCCGCGGGCCCTGGTCAACCGTGTGGAGGAAGCAGCAGACCTGTTGCGCGGCCACCTTGAACAACTGCGTCCGCACGCGGTGCTGACTTATGGCCCGGACGGCGGCTACGGTCACCCAGACCACATCGCGGTGCACAAGGCTGTGCATGCGGCCGCCGCACCAGAGCAGCGCATTTGGTGGGCGGTCTTCGAGCGCGCGGCGCACTATCGGGGTCTGGAGGTCATCACGCCGCCCGAAGGCTGGAGCCTGCCGGACAAGGCGTACCTGGACAACTTCACCAACGCCGGCTGTGACGTGACCTATGAACTTCGCGACGCGGCACGTGCTGCCAAGCGCGCAGCCATGCTGGCGCACGCCACGCAGATCTGGCTTGCCGACGGCTCCCTCACCACCGTCAACCCCTACTCCGCCCAGGCGGGACTTCAGGACCCCGCCCAAGTCCCCGCCGCTTATGCCTTGTCCAATCTGCTCACGATGCCGCTGCTGCGCCAGGAGTTCTACCAGCTTGGTCAGGGAGAGCCGCAGGACTCATTGCTGGGGGAGAAGTGACCGAGCGCGCCATTCGCACAGACTTCTCTCGCGGCGAGCAAATAGGTGGCCTGGTGTGGCTGGTCGTGGGAGCGCTCTGCTCGCTGACGCTCGAGGTGGTCTACCTTACCGCCCGGGTGCCGTGGTTTGACGGGGCCAGCGTGGCCTTTCCCATCACCATCCTCATCGCCTTCTGGTTCAACGGGGTGTTGACTCGCACAGCGCGTCTGTGGAGTGAGAATCCCTACATCGCAGGCGTGCCAGGACTGGCCTGGGTCGCAGGTTTTCTCGCGTTCATGCTGGGAGCCGCCTTCGGGGAGGGCAGCCTGCTGGCCAATAATATTCTCAGCCTGCTGCTGTTCGCCGCGGGAATCGCGGGCAGCGTTTGGCCATTTTTCGCCTCGGAGTAGCATACTGTTATTCGTAGAAAACCCGTGACACACAGGAGTTTAAACACCTTATGACTTACACCATCGCGCAGCCCTGCGTCGACGTGATGGACCGCGGCTGCGTTGAAGAGTGCCCGGTCGACTGCATCTACGAGGGCAAGCGCATGCTCTACATCCACCCAGACGAGTGCGTGGACTGCGGCGCCTGCGAGCCGGCTTGCCCGGTGGAGGCCATCTTCTACGAGGATGACGTCCCGGATGAGTGGTTGGACTACAACGACGCCAACGCTGCCTTCTTTGATGATCTCGGCTCTCCGGGTGGCGCAGCAGCACTTGGACCGCAGGACTTTGACGTCCCGATGATCGCTAAGCTCCCACCCCAGAACCAGGAGTAGAGTATGAGCCGCACGCCGCTTGGACGCACGCTTCCGGATTTTCCGTGGAACTCGCTTGCCGGTGCCAAGAAGAAAGCCCAGGCGCATCCGGACGGGATCGTTGACCTATCGGTGGGCAATCCCGTTGATCCAGTTGCCCCTGGCGTGCAGTTAGCGCTGTCCGCAGCGGCCGAGGCTCCCGGCTATCCGCAGACTCAGGGCACTCCGGAGCTGCGCGAGGCCATCGCGAAGGCACTTGAGCGCCGCTACACCATGAACGTGGACGCGGTGCTGCCGGTCATCGGCACCAAGGAGGCCATCGCCTGGCTGCCCACTTTGCTGGGCATGCGCGGTGAGACCGTGGCTTTCCCGACGGTGGCTTATCCCACCTATGAAGTCGGTGCGCTCTTGGCCGGTGCTAAGCCGTTGCGCGCCGACGAGGATTTCCAGGATGCGTCGCTCGTGTTCATCAACTCGCCGTCGAATCCGACGGGCAGGGTGCTGGGCGTCGAGAAGCTGCGCGAGATCGTCGCTTGGGCGCGCGTGAACAATGCCATCGTGGCCTCGGACGAGTGCTACATGGGCTTGGGTTGGGATGATGAGAACCCGCCGGTGTCCATCTTGGACCCGCGCGTGACCGATGGCGACAATACCGGGCTTATCGCCATGCATTCGCTGTCCAAGAGCGCGAACATGGCCTCCTATCGCGCCGGTTTCTTTGCGGGCGATGCCAAGCTCATCGCCGAGCTGCTGGAGCTGCGTAAGCACGCGGGGCTCATTGTTCCGGGCCCCATCCAGGCGGCGATGGTTGCCGCGCTTGACGACGACCCCTCCGAAGCCCTCCAGCGCCAACGCTACGCCGCGCGCCGTGTGGATCTCATGCGGGCGCTGACCGGAGCTGGTTTTAGGATCGAGCACTCCGAGGCTGGGCTCTACCTGTGGGCAACGCGCGGTGAGAACTGCCGCGAGACCGTCGACTGGCTGGCCGAGCGCGGCATCCTCGTTGCACCGGGTGATTTCTATGGCCCAGCGGGCGAGCAGTTCGTGCGCATTGGCCTCAACGGTACGGACGAGCGCATTGCAGCGGCCGTCGCGCGCTTGGCTGAGTAAGTGGCTTTTCGCCCGCCGGCGCGGGAGGGGATTAGCCCGCGCAAGGTGATGCTCACCGGCACTGTGCCCGCCACACCTACCTATTGGGCAGGTGAGGCGGGCGATTCCGCGTTTTCTCCTGGCACTCGCTTGGAGCCCGGCACGGTGTTGCCTGGCCCTACGCTGGCGTGGTATCACCCCTCGGTACCTTCCGAAGAGCCCATTCCCTTTGATTACCGGGTGGTATATGAGGACGGGGACCTGATAGTCGCGGACAAGCCGCACTTCTTACCCACGACGTCGAATGGTCGCATCGTCCGCGAGACGCTCCAGACACGCTTGCGCGTGGACTTTAATGAGGACTCCATCGTGCCGCTGCAGCGGCTGGACCGGTTGACTTCGGGGTTGGTGCTGTGCTCGCGCAATCCCCGCACGCGCGCTGCGTATCAGCAACTCTTTCAGGAGCGTGCGGTGGTGAAGCACTACCGGGCTCAGGTGGCCGCGCCCTTCTCCTTCGACGGCACTGTACGGCTGGGGATGCGGCGCGTGCGTGGTGAACGTCAGGTCCTCGTGGATTCCACCGGTACGCCTACGGTGACCCGCGTGCGTGCTAGTGGAACGACTGCCGATGTATGGCCGCTCACCGGCCATACCCACCAGATCCGCGTGGTACTTAACCACCTGGGACATCCGATTGTGGGGGATGATACTTATCCCGTGGATCGAGGCTTGGATCTTTATGATTTCTCCACGCCGCTGCTGCTTTCCCATGTCGCTTTGAGTTTTAGCGATCCAGTTACCGGCCGCAACCGGGAGTTTCAGCTGTGAGATTGGGCGCTAATGCGGCGTGCGTTTTAGTTTGTGCTGAATGAGGGACTAAACTCAAACGAAGTTTTATTCATCATATTTGAGCATTTTGTACGAAGGGCGTGTCCATGGCGGATCTGAGCTTTGCTCGCTTTGCCTCGAATTTTGGCCAGTTCATTAAGTTCGGTCTGGTTGGCGGTTCGGGCGCGTTGGTCAATATTGCAGTTTCAATCCTGGCCGCAAAGTGTGGATTGTCCTGGTTCGGCGCTACGCCGCATGACGCGATGTTCAACCTCTTCGGCACCCAGTTTCACGTGCGCTGGTTCATGCTCTTTTCCACCATCGCCTTCCTCGTTGCGAATACGTGGAATTACCAGCTCAACCGCATGTGGACTTTTAAATCCGTTAGCAAAGTCTCGTGGTTGCGGGGTTTCTTCCCGTTCCTCATTACGGGCATTGGCGCGTATTTGGTAACTCTTGCTGTGCAGTACTTGCTGATGAATCCGACCTCGCCGTTGCAGCTGCCGCCGCATATTTTCGACGACTCTACCGGCTTCCGCACGATGTACTACTGGGCCAATGCCATTTCAATCGTGGTAGCCATGCCGATTAACTTCATCTTCAACAAGCTGTGGACCTTCCGCTCGAAGCCCAAGGCGCCGGTCGTGGTCCACGAGACGGAACCGGCTTAAAATCGACCCTTCGCCCCGCCTGCCCTTCGCGCTCACCAGCGACGGCCGGTGGGGTCTTTTCGATGCTGCGGTGAGCGGGAAGGGGGGCGTCGGCAAGCAGATGCTCCCTTCGCGCTCACCGGAAACACGACGAGGCAGCGCTCCATCGCCCTGGTGAGCGCTTAGGGGTAATTGGTGGAAATGCCTCCTTCGCGCTCACGGGCGTCCAATAAATTCGGTAGCTACTGCTACCGTTGGGTGCGAAGGGGCGTGCTGGCGGTTTGACCGGTGAGATGGCGGGGTGAGATGCACTTCGACGCCTGGTTCGGCGTGGCCCTATTCTCCCTTGGCGCTCACCGGCGCCTGCAAAATAGAGGAACCCGCCGTCCGCGGTGAGCGCGAAGGGCGGGATGGAGGAAGGTGGGCGGGGAAGAGCTGCCTAGTCGTCGAGCTCGGCGTCGAGGCGCTCTTGGTCGCGGCGGTGCTGATGGCGGCGGATGAATGGGGCGAGGATGAGGACGGCGATAGCGCCAACTGCGGTGCCGGCTAGATAAGCGGTGGGATTGTGGCCGTCGGCAGGCGCATAGGCGTTATAGGCGATTCCCGCGAACATCGCGATTGCCGGTATTAAGTAAACGGCCATGGCGGACCAATTACGACCCACAAGCGGGGTAGCGACGCGTTTGCGTAGCCATGCCGTGCCGATGGCATTGCCGATGACAGACGGCGCGATGGCGAGGAAGCAGAGCATGCTCATTTGACCAGGGAGGACCCAGGCAAGGATGGCTGCTGCAACGAGTTCGAGGAACATCGTCGGGGAAACACTGATGGCGAGGGCCTTGTAGCAAGTTTCGCGTTCGAATTCGTCGTGGGAGGCGCGATCAATTTCGCGGAGCGTGTAGTTGGCAAGGGCGTTAATCATGTTGTTCATCTCCAAAGATTTCTTCGACGGTCTTTCCTAGTTCACGGCAAATATCGAGAGCTAGGTACACAGATGGGGAGTAGTTGCCGCGCTCGATATTGGCAATTGTTTGGCGGGACACGCCCGCCCGTTCAGCGAGGTCAGCTTGAGACATCTCGAGCCACCTACGCCATTTACGGACCATATTCTGGTGCTCGGCCATGTGGTCTCCTTTACGGCGTGTCGTGCTTACATGTCTTAGTGTAAAGAAAACTTGTCATGAAGGCAAGGGTTACATGCAAACATGCCATTCCCAGAAGGGCTGCATCACCACAGCCGGCAGTTTCGGTTTACGCCCTTTAAGCTGTTCAAGTGTGGTTTTGATGAGAAGTACGGCATCGTCGAGGTGGTAGCGGATATCGTCGGCAGTAAAGCGCAAAACCGTATATCCATGAGCCACCGCGGCGTTCTGCTTCGAGCGGTCTGCTTGAAAGGCACGACTATTTTTGTGGTGCTCCCAGCCGTCGACCTCGACGATGAGCTTGCCCATCTTCAGGTCAAAGCGGTAGTTCGCAATGAGCGCGTTGTGCTCGGGAAAGATCCCGTCCGCTCGTAGCCTTCGGCTCAGCTGGCGCTCCGGCACGCTGTCCGCGCCGATGGGCGTGTAACGAATAGCCTCCTTCAAACGCCGGGGAATCTGACGCATTCTCCGCTGGTCTTTGTTCAAGCGCTCAGGCCCAGTCTTGCCTCGATAGTGTTCTTCCAGCAGCTGCCCGCAAGCGGGTGCTAAACGACGTGCAGCCCACAGCACCTGGACCACAGGCAGGTCATTCACCTTGGTTGTAGCCGAAAGCCGCGAATGTGTCACCTCAAAGTTTTTCCCTTTGAGCGTGCGCGGCCCCTCGGCTTCCAGCGGAAACGTCAACTTCCGCCCCAAGTGAATTTCCCGCGCGGTCTTACCCGTGAAATGTATTCGACTCAGCCCGTGAGCCAGGGCGCGTGCCACGGCCAGCGGCGACCACTCATCGCTGTAAATTCCCCGGTGCACACGAAAGAGTTTTCCCGCGCGGAGCTTCCGCCTGATTGCCTCCTTGCTCAGTCCCATCTCACGGAGCTCCGCGGTTGTCCATGCCTTCATAAAGCTCAAGGTATGCAGTGCTTATCGACGAGTCGATAGTCAACTCCCTACCTGTGGATAACTCGGGTTTGAAGCCCAGTTTTCCGGGGGTTATGTTGACGCGTCGCTAATTTTCCTGCGGTATTCATCTTCATTATCTCTTGGCTAGCCCCATTGGGGACTCCGCCAAGTAGCAAATAGCACAACTTGGCTGCTCAGCCCGGCCCACGCCTGTCGTGTGGATACTGGCCCCCACCCTTCGCGGCCATCGGAATCGATTCTGTGCGCTTAAAGCATTCGCTGGTGAGCGCGAAGGGCGGGTGGCGATGTGGTGGGGCGGAGTTGCGGGGCGGAGAGGACCGCTGCCTAGACCCTACCCCTGGCGCTCACCGGGATCGCTGATTAGCTGCTAGAGCGTTCGGCGGTGATCGCGAAGGGCGGTGGCTGAGGGGGAACTCATGTCCCGCGCCCTTGCCGGCCACCGAGAGCGGAGAACCGGTGCTACATCGTGCGCTGGTGAGCGCGAAGGGGGTGGAGCGACAGCGAGGAAGGGGCGCGGTTGCGAGATGGGGCGCAGAGGCGAGCAGGGCGGCGAGGAGCGGCTAGCGGGTTTCGAGTTCCTCTGCGGTAGGTAAGGGCAGCCGGGCTGTAGGGGAGATGCCGCGCGCCTTGGCATTGATGACGCCGGCGATGGCGAGTACCGCGAACATGGCGGCGGCGGAGAAGAGTTGGATGCGGGCGGAGGCGTCGCTAAGCATGAGCACTGCGATAGCTGCAAAGAGCGCCAATGCGAACCACGTGAGGTAGGGGTAGGCCCACATGCGCACCGGCAGTGGGTGGATGGCCTCGAGCCGGGGGCGCAGGCGCAGCTGGCTCACTGCAATGAAGACCCACACGATGAGCAGCGAAGCACCAGCGGCGTTCAGCATGAAGGACAGCAGCCATCCGGTATCCGCATAGTTGAGAACAACCATGACTGCGGAGAGGATGACCGACAGCGCAATGGCGGCAGTCGGCACGCCGCGGCGGTCTGTCGACGCGAAGAGTTTGGGGGCTTCGCCGCGGCTAGCCAGCGAGTGCATCATGCGGGAGGAGGCGTAGATCTGCGCGTTGAACGCGGAGAGTAGCGCGAGCACGATGACCACTTCCATGATGGCCGCAGCACCAGGGATTCCAGCCCGGTCCAAGACCATCGTGAACGGAGACTCGGCGGCAGACTGCGCGGAGCCGAGCGAAGAGTAGGGCAGGAGGAAGGTGATGACGAGGACGGAGCCCAAGTAGAAGACCGAAATGCGAGTAATGGTGGTGCGCACCGCGTTGACAAGGGACTTCTCGGGGTCCTCGGATTCCGCCGCGGCAATGGCGACGACCTCGATGCCGCCGAAAGCAAAGGCCACGGCGAGCAGGCCGGCGGCCACGCCGCCGAGGCCGTTGGGCATGAAGCCGTCGGCAAGGAAGACAGACGTGCCGATGAAGGTGTGGCCAGGAAGCAGCCCGAAGATCAGCAATACACCGATGATGAGGAAGGCAATGATGACCGCGACCTTGATGAAGGCGAACCAGTACTCGAACTCGCCGAACAGACGCACGCGCAAGAGGTTGATGGTGCCAAAGAGCGCCACGCAGATGGCCGCGGGGATCCACGGCGGGCAGTCGAACCATGCGCCGATGAAACCAGCAGCGCCCGTAATTTCCGCGCCGAGGACGGCGACGGTGGCAAGCCAATAAATCCAGCCTTGCGTGAAGCCTGCCCAGCGTCCGATTCCGTGCTCGGCGTATTCAGAGAAGGAACCGGAAGCGGGGATGACCGTGCCCATCTCACCGAGCATTTGCATGACCAAGATGGCAAGGAAGCCAGCGATGAGGTAGGCCAAGAGAACCGCGGGACCGGCGGCGGAAATACCTACGCCGGTGCCTAGGAAAAGACCGGCACCGATAGTGGAGCCCAGCCCCATCATGGTTAGGTGGCGGACTTTCAAGCCGCTGCCGAGTGAGCTAGGAGAGGAATCGTTTTGAGCAGTCACCTTTAGCATTGTAGGCAGCTGCCAAGGCGTTTGGGCATAAAGGGGCCATTTTATAGCGCTTGTGCACAATGCGGAGGGCTTAAGTCCACGATCGCGAAAGGCCCCCGCAGAAACGGGGGCCTCAAGCAACAGCGCTTAGTTCTTGTGCAGATCCTCGTTGAGGGCCACAGCCTCAGACTTCCAGTCCACGGCCTCGACGGCGCCGGTGACGGAGTTGCGGCGCAGCAGAACGCCGGAGACGCCGGAGAGCTTAGAGCCCTTGACAGTCTCGCCCTCGGACAGACCCAGGGCCTGAGCAATCTTGCCAAAGACCGCAATCTTGGTGCCGGCGGTGACGTAGAGGCCGGCTTCGACGACGGAGTCGTCGCCAAGCGAAATGCCTACACCCGAGTTCGCGCCCAAAAGGCAGCGCTCACCGATGGAGATGACCTCCTTGCCGCCGCCGGAGAGGGTGCCCATGATGGAGGCGCCGCCGCCGATATCGGAGCCATCGCCCACGACAACACCTGCGGAGATGCGGCCCTCGACCATGGAGGCGCCCAGGGTGCCGGCGTTGAAGTTGACGAAGCCCTCGTGCATCACGGTCGTGCCCTCGGCGAGGTGGGCGCCCAGGCGAACGCGGTCGGCGTCACCAATGCGAACGCCGGACGGGACGACGTAGTCCACCATGCGCGGGAACTTATCGACGGAGTAGACCACGACCGGGCCGCGGGAAGCGAGGCGGCCGCGGACCATCTGGAAATCGGCAACCGCGCAGGGGCCGTAGTTGGTCCACACCACGTTGGCCAGCTTGCCGAAGATCCCGTCCACGTTCAGGCCGTGAGGCTTGACTGCGCGGTGAGAGAGCAGGTGCAGGCGCAGGTAAGCGTCGTAGGTATCGGCGGGCGCCTCGTCAAGGTCCGCAATCTTAGTCTCCACTGCGATGCGGGCGACGCCGCGCTCCTCATCAGGGCCAACCAGGTCAGCGAATTGCTGCGGAACCTCCTCCAAGCGCTCGGTGCCGCTGGCGTCTACAGAAATATCGGTGTGAACTGCCGGGAACCAAACGTCCAGGACGGTGCCGTCGTGGGTAATGGTTGCCAGGCCGCGTGCGGATGCTGAAGTCATAGGCTCACACCCTAGCAGCTACGCCTCTGTCGTGCGCCGTGAGTTACCCGGTAGTAGGTGAAAGATCACAACCAGGGCCACGGTCAGGATGAGGACGGCGAGGACTTGGTTGCGGGCGGAGGCGTCGAAAAGCATAAGAATTGTGAGGCCGACCAGCGCTAGGGCGGTGAGCCACGGCAGCCACGGGAAGCCCGGGACGCGCAGCGTGGTGAGCTCGCCGTTGGCCTGCATCTGTGGGTGCAGCTTGATATAGGAGGCCACGATGAAACACCAGATGACCAGCAGGCAGCCGCCAACCGCGTTGAAGAGGAAGGCCAACAATCCCGGCGGGTTCCAGTACTGCAGCACCACCGATGCAAAGGCGAAGATGATGGAGAGCACCACCGCAAAAATGGGGGAACCGGAGGCGTTCGTCCGAAGGAAGATGTGGTGCGCGCTATGGTCCTTCGCCATGTCATAGACCAGACGGGAGGTGGCGTAGATCTGTGCGTTGAAGGCAGAGAGCAGCGCTAGGGCGATGATGGCTTCCATGAATCCTGCAGCGAAGGGGATTTTCGCGGCGGCGAGGACCAGCGTGAAGGGCGAGTCCGCGGCGACGTCGGCGTCCTGGATGGAGCTGAAAGGCAATGCCAGCGTGATAACCAGGATGGAACCGATGTAGAAGACCATGATGCGCACGATAATGGCGCGCACCGCAGTGGCGACGTTGTGCGCTGGATCCTCGGACTCGGCTGCGGCAATGGTGACCAGCTCGATGCCACCGAAGGCGAAAGCCACGGCGAGCAGGCCGGCAGCAAAACCGGGGCCGCCGTTGGGCAGGAAGTTCTCTGTGAAGTTATGACCTGCCAAGGAGAGGTCCATTCCAGGCAGGATGCCCAAAGCCATGAGCACGCCGACGCCCAGGAAAGCCACGATGGTGGCCACCTTGATGATGGCGAACCAGAACTCGAATTCGCCGAAACCACCCACGGCGGCAAAGTTGACCACGGCGAAGAACACCACAGCCACCAAAGCCGGTATCCACGGATCGACCCCGAACCAATTCGAGATGATGGCCGCAGCACCGGTAATCTCCGCGCCCATCACCATGACCAGCATGAACCAGTAAATCCAGCCCAACGTAAACCTGGCCCACGGCCCAAAAGCCTGTCCTGCATAAGTGGAGAAAGCGCCCAGCGAAGGGCGTGCGGCGGCCATCTCTCCGAGCATCCACATCACCAAGGCGATGAGCGCGCCAGCTACCGCATAGGAGATGAGAACGGAGGTGCCGGACACCTGAATGCCTAGGCCCACGCCCAGGAAGAGTCCCGCACCCACTGCGGATCCGAGCCCCATCATGGTGAGGTGGCGGGTTTTGAGTTGTGTGGCCGCTGCCATAGGGTGATCACCTTCAACGCTATTGATTGTTTGTAATGGGAAGTACTTTACGCAATGCGCTGAGCATCCGGGGGCGCTAGCATGGCGGGTTGTGACTTTAAATCTCTTCTCCGATCCCATCGAGCTGACCAAGGCCTTGGTGGATATCCCGAGCCCTTCCCATCACGAAGAGGCGATCGCCGACGCCGTCGAGGAGGCCCTGCGCGGTCTGGACCAAGACACGGTGGAGGTGCAACGCTATGGCAACACCGTGTGTGCCCGGACAAACCGGGGTTTTGAAAGCCGCGTGGTCCTAGCCGGCCACATCGATACCGTTCCTCTGGCCGATAACGTGCCCCACACCATGTCGGAGGACGGGGAGATCATGTACGGCTGCGGCACCGTCGACATGAAGTCGGGCATGGCGGTCTACCTCAACGCCTTTGCGCAGCTGTACAACTCCGATGATCTCAAACACGACCTCACCGTCATCGCCTACGAGGGCGAGGAGGTTGCCACCGAGTTCAACGGCTTGGGCCACCTGCAAAAGGATCACCCGGAATGGCTGAAGGGGGACCTGGCACTGCTGGGGGAGCCTTCCGGCGCCATGATCGAGGCCGGCTGCCAGGGCACCATTCGCGTGCGCGTTACCGCCCACGGCACCCGCGCGCACTCGGCCCGTGCTTGGCTCGGCTCCAACGCCGCCCACACCTTGGCACCGGTGATGCTCAACGTGGCCAACTACCAGTCACGCGACGTGGAGATTGACGGCTGCACCTACAAGGAGGGCCTCAACATCGTCCACCTCGAATCCGGCGTGGCCACCAACACCATCCCGGATGAGGCCTGGATGTTCGTCAACTTCCGCTTCGCCCCGGACCGCAGCTCCGAGGAGGCGCTGGTGCACCTGATGGAGGTCCTCGGCGAACACGAGAACATCACCGTGGAGGTCGATGACATCGCCGGCGCCGCCCTGCCCGGCTTGGGCCAGCCGGCGGCACGCGCGCTTGTCGACGCCGTCGGCGGCAACGTCCGCGCCAAGTATGGTTGGACCGACGTGGCCCGCTTCTCCGAGATGGGGACCCCAGCCGTCAATTTCGGCGCTGGAGACCCAGGCTTTGCCCACAAGAAGGACGAACAAGTGCCCGTCACCCAGATCACCGAAGTCTCGACCGCACTCTTGAACTACCTGAAGGGATAAGACCACCATGACGCCTGAGCAACTGCGCACCCTGCGCGGACCACTTCTCGTGCGTACTGCTGGAGAGCAGTCCTCCACCTTTGACCAACGGCTGCTGCAGTCCGGCGCGGATCACGAATGGCAGCACGCCGATCCCTGGCGCGTCCTGCGCATCCAAGGCGAGTTCGTGGATGGTTTCGACGCCCTGGCCAAGCTGCCGAAGGCCGTGACCGTCTTCGGTTCCGCTCGCACCCCGGAGGAGGATCCGAATTATCAGCTGGCCGTGGCCTTGGGGCGCCGCCTCGTGGAGGCTAAGTATGCCGTCATTACCGGCGGTGGCCCCGGCATCATGGAGGCGGCCAACCGCGGCGCGCACGAGGCCGGAGGGTTGTCTGTGGGCCTAGGCATCGAGCTTCCGCACGAGCAGGGCCTGAACCCCTACGTGGACTTGGGCCTGAACTTCCGCTATTTCTTTGCCCGCAAGACCATGTTCCTCAAGTACTCCCAGGCCTTCATCTGCCTGCCCGGCGGCATGGGCACCATGGATGAATTCTTCGAGGTCATGTGCATGGTCCAAACCGGCAAGGTGACCAACTATCCCATCGTGCTCATGGGTACTGAATACTGGTCCGGCTTGGTGGAGTGGATGAAGAAGACCCTGGCCGAGGGTGGATTCATCAGCGCCGAGGACCTCGATCTTTTCTTGGTCACGGACGATATCGATGAAGCCGTCGCCCACATCCTGGCCGCGCACAAGGTCATGTCGGACAAGCGCCTGCGGGAGCAGGAGAGCAAGTGACCCAAGCGCACAACCTCGCGCGGGTCATGGCGATTGTGAACCGCACCCCAGACTCCTTCTATGACAAGGGCGCCACCTTCGAGCTCGACCCAGCAATCCAGCGCGCGGAGCAGGCGCTTGACGACGGCGCCTCCATCATCGACATCGGAGGCGTCAAGGCCGGCCCGGGTCAGCATGTCGACGCAGCCGAGGAAATCGAGCGCGTCGTGCCCACCATCGCGGAGCTGCACCGCCGCCGCCCGGAAGCGCTGATTTCGGTGGACACGTGGCGCGCTGAGGTAGCAGAGGCCGCGATCGCTGCTGGTGCCGGTCTAGTCAATGACACGTGGGCCGGCTGGGACCCCGAGCTCATCGAGGTGGCTGGCCACCACAAGGTAGGCTACGTGTGCTCGCACACCGGTGGCGTGACCCCGCGCACCCGCCCGCATCGTGTGCACTTCGATGATGTGGTTGCCGATGTCATCAGCGAGACCACGCGGCTGGCCGAGCGCGCCGCCGACCTCGGTTGCCCGGAGGAGCTGACGTTTATCGACCCCACGCACGATTTCGGCAAAAACACCTTCCACGGCTTGGAGTTGCTGCGGCGCATCGATGAGATCGTGGCGACCGGCTGGCCGGTGCTCATGGCCTTGTCGAACAAGGATTTTGTGGGTGAGACCCTCGACCGCGCCGTGGACCAGCGCGTCGCGGGCACGCTGGCAGCGACGGCATGGTCGGCGGCACGGGGCGTGGCGGCCTTTCGGGTCCATGAGGTGGCCCCGACTCTCGACGTCATCCGCATGACCGCCGCCATCCAGGGCCAGATAGCTCCCTTGGCCACGACGCGGGGGCTAGCCTAAGCCATGACCGACAGCGTTTCTGTGGTTATCCCTGCGCTCAACGAGGAGCGCACAGTCGCGCACGTGGTGCGTGCTTGCCTGGCGGATGAACCTCAAGAGGTCATCGTCATTGATGCGGACTCGAGCGATGAAACTGTGGCTGAGGCGCAGGCGGCAGGGGCTCAGGTGCTCAATTGGCGGGAGATCCTGCCTGAGGAGCCCCGCCCCGGCAAGGGCGAATCCCTCTGGCGCGGCGTGGCGGCAGTTGAGGGCGACATCGTCGTCTTCATCGATGCGGACCTAGAATCCGCCGCGTCCGGAATGGTCACAGCGCTCAGCGAGCCCTTCGTAGATCCGCACGTCCAGCTGGTCAAGGCCCGCTATGCGCGCAGCCTTCAAGGAAAGCCTACCGGTGGTGGGCGCGTGACCGAGCTGACCGCCAAGCCGCTTTTGCGACAGTTCTTCCCAGAGCTCGCATACATTGACCAACCACTCGGCGGCGAATACGCCTTAAGACGCGCGGCCGCCATGGAGCTGCCGTTCGTGGAAGGGTACGGGGTGGAAGCGGGCCTGCTGATAGACGTCGCCAAGCGCTATGGCCCCTATGCCCTCGCCGAGGTTGACCTGGGCACCCGCACCCACCGTAACCGACCATTGGAGGAGCTGGCCCCGATGGCCGATGTGGTTGCGCGCACCATCCTGTCCCGTGCTGGCGTGGTTGGGCCTGTTGCCCAAAGGCCACCATTGCTGGGTAGGATTTAGCGCATGATGTCCTGGATTCTTCTTATCGTGGTGCTCATTGCCCTCATCATCATCGGCACGTGGGCGTGGGGAAGCTTCGTGGGCCGGGGGCCTGTCATGGGCGCTCCCGACAAGGCCGTGGATACCGATCGAGAGAATCTTCGGTCCCTCGAGGAGGGGCGCTTCGATGACCTGCGCTTTGACGTGGTTGCGCGCGGCTACCGCCAGGACCAAGTGGATGCCCTGTTGGCGGCAGTGGAGCGCCATTGGGGTGCCAAGGCGGCGTCATCGGGCGAACCTTCAGAACCTTCGGTTCAGGCCTAGGCCGAGCCTACAGCGACGAGTCTGCCGCCGGCGGCCGAAAAAGAGCTAGACTAGAAGGACGTACAAAATACAGTCGAAGGAGACTCAATATGGCAGCGATGAAGCCCCGTACCACTGGTGGAGAGATGGAAGCGGTAGAGGAGTCCCGCAAGATCGTCATGCGCATTCCTTCTGACGGGGGTGGGCGCATTGTTATTGAGCTCAGCAAAGAAGAAGCAGCGGAGTTGGGTTCACTCCTCGTAGCAGTTTCTAGCTAGTCTAGGGAGCATGCTTTCACATATCGTCGATATTCTGGCCGATCCCGCCGATGGCAGCGCCCTTGAGGGCGCGGATGATTTTTCCCGCCTCGTGTCGGAGACCGGCCATTCCTATGACGTGGCCAAGCAGGGCTACGTCACGTTGGCAGCTGGTGCGGGTCTGAAGCATCAAGGTGACGATGCCGCGATGGTCACCGCCCGTGAAACCTACCTGGCTATGGGGCATTTCGCGCCCTTCGTGGAGGCAGTCACTGGAGCGGTGCAAGATTCTTTGGAGAGTCAGGACGCGGCTCAGCAAGCAGGCCTCAATGAGGACACCGCCCCCTCGCTCCTGGAGGTAGGCGCCGGCACGGGTTACTACCTGGCGCACACGCTCGATTCGATCGAGGGCGCTCGCGGCGTGGGCCTCGATATCTCTACGCATGCGGCAAAGCATCTGGCCAAGTCGCACGAGCGCGTCGGCGCCGTGGTTGCGGATGTGTGGGAGCGCCTGCCCTTGAAGGATGATTCAATCCATGCCATCTCGGTGGTCTTCGCGCCGCGCAATCCGGCGGAGTTCCAGCGCGTTCTCGCACCCGGCGGGGAGGTCATCGTCTTGACCCCGCAGTCCGGTCACCTGGATGAGCTGCGAGAGCCGCTGGGAATTCTTGGCGTGGAAGAAGGCAAGGTGGATCGCCTCTACACGCAGGCGGAAGGGTTCCTTAAGCAGGCAGCGGATCCGGTCGATATTTCTTTCCCCATCGTCTTGGACAAGGCGTCCATCGCCGCGCAGGTAGGGATGAGCCCCTCGGCGCGCCACATTAGTCCGGAAGAGCTGGCAGAGCGCATGGCCTCCTTGCCGCAGACGTTGACTGTGACGGCCCACGCCCGTCTGGATCGTTTGCGCTCGGCCTAACTCATCGCTTGCGCTCGGCTTCTCATTGCCAGCCCTTGCTTTTCAGCCCCGGGGAACGGTCCTTCTCTCTTCCGAGCGTCCCTTTTCTCTCCGGAACGACCCTTCTCTCTTCGGAACGACCCTTCGCGCTCACCGGCAGTGGGTCCGTCGGAAGGTTTTAGCTCTTCGGTGAGCGCGAAGGGCGGGGCGGCCTGTGAAGCAACCACCCCGGGTCTTTTTGCTCACTGTGATCTGGAGCTTGCGTTGACGCGCTGGCTATTTCGCTGACCCCTCTCGTCGAATCCTCCCCTCGACTCCTCCCTTCGCGCTCACCAAGAGCCTCGATCAGCCGCCAAGACCGCTCCCGGTGAGCGCGAAGGGAGGAAGGGGAGCGAGTGGAACTGATGAGTCATGCGCGAGAAAAGATGACCGCGGGCACAGGGGCGCTACGGGTCTGGTACTTCACAGTGGGCCCGCACACAAAAGGAGGCCCAGTCGCCCTGGGCCTCCTTCTATAATCGTCGTTCGATGCTCTTAAGAGAGCTTGGTGCCCTTCCTGTTCCAGGACTGCTCAATAGTAGCCTCGCCCTCGGTGCTGACCTCGATAGCAGAGCAACCACCCTCGAAGTAGACGCGGGAGCTCATGGCGACCAATCCGCCGTCTACGAACACCTCAACGCTGGCACCGTCCTGAATGACGGTGAGGGTATCCGAATCGCCCTCGGCCAGCTTGGCCACTGCTGGGGCGGAGTCCTTGAAGTAGTTGTCGAAGGCCTTCGACATGGAGCGGTCCAAGCTGATTTCCTCGCCCGTGTGGCGGATGACCGCAGCGGCGTCACCGGAGCCATCCTTCAGCGTGACGGTCACGCTCGAGCCCGCCGGTACCTCCAATACGCCTGTCCAAGACCGTGCGTAGTCCGAGAGCTTCACGGCATCTGGCAGCCCCTCCGCCGGAGTCTGGTAGAGCACACCGCCCTGCAGCGTGACTGCACGTGGCAGTGACAAGCTATTAGCCCAGTCCTCAGCCTCCCACGTGGGGTGCTTGGTAGCGTCATCACCGCGGCCATTGCCATTGAGCAGGCCGAGGATGACTGCGCGGTCGTAGCGGCGCTCCTGCGGAATCGTTCCGGTCGTGGTGTTGGTGTTGCGTGGCCGGGAGAAGTCATGGCCATAGTCCACGCGCTGGAAACCTCGTGCCACGGTGAACACGGTGCCGTCGAGGCGGCCCACGATGTAGCCAGAAACGTCGCGGCCCTCGCGCTCTAAGGTGACGAAGAGGACATCGTAGATTTCCCTATCTACCTCGTCACGAAGGCGCACCAAGCGCGGTGACACCACCGGCGGGATGGGGGAGGTAGCCGGGACTTCGCCGTCTTCGAAGCCAGGGTCGCCGTCGAAGCTCAAGGGCCCAAGAAGAGTCCAAGATTCGCCATTGGGGCTGTCCAGAATTACCGGCATAGGGGCATCGGAATGACCGGTCAGCGCCAGCATCAGCCAGCCATCGTGTCCCTCTTCGCGGTCTTCCTTGGCCCAATCCGGGACCACGGAAGGCGAGCGGAAGCGGTCATAGTTGGTGTGGGCGCCCACGGCCTCCCCAAAGCGGACGACATCCGGATCGAGCGCAGAAGGGTCATCAGACACGATGCATTCATCGGCGTAGTCGGTATACCGCGCCAAGCGCACGCTGGTGCCCACCGAGGTCACCGAGGTGAAATAAAGGTTGAGGGCGTCCTTGCCCTCCGCCACTGAGCCTGCGCGTAGTGACAGCTCGCCACCGACGGGGGCGAGGACGTCGTCGCAGTCCAGCCACGCGAAGGCTGTTTCCTCGGAGGTGGAATGGCCCCAGCGCGCAGGCTGGCCAGCGTCAGGGCGGTACTGGTGGAACAGATGCCAGGTATGACCGTCCCGGACGATTCCTGCGGGGGCGTCGAGGATCCCGCTATCGGGAACGAAGTGAAGTTCTGGGCGATGGTGCGTTTCTTTATGCGTCACGGCAGTCCTTCCTACATTAACGAGCGGTAAATGTCCACGGTCTGCTGCGCGATGGTAGCCCACGAGAAGTCCTCGATGGCGCGCTGGCGGCCCGCAGCACCGAAGCGTTGTGCCAGCTCTTTATCGGCAGCAACGCGGTTCACGGCGGCGGCAAGATCGGCTTCAAAGGTGGCGTCGTCATCTGCGTCATAGTTGACCAAAACACCAGTTTCGCCGTCCACAACGACCTCGGGGATGCCGCCCACATTGGACGCCACCACGGCGGTGCCACAAGCCATTGCCTCAAGGTTGACGATTCCCAAAGGCTCATAAATTGAGGGGCAGACGAACACATCGGCGCCGGAGTAGACCTGCTTAATCTCCTCGCGCGAGAGCATGTCCTTGACCCAGAACACGCCGTCACGCTGGGCGCGCAGCTCCTCCACGAGGGCCTCGGTCTCCGCTGCAATCTCCGGCGTATCGGGTGCGCCGGCACACAGCACAAGCTGAATGTCTTGGTCAAAGTTCTGGGCAGCCTTCAGCAGGTGCTTGACGCCCTTCTGCCGGGTGATCCGCCCCACGAAGGCGACGATGGGACGCTGCTTGTCGACGCCCAACTTATCCAGCACCGCCGACTCACCCGGTTGCCATACCTGAGTATCGATGCCGTTGAGGACCACGTGGACCTTGTCGGCGTCGATGCGGGGGTATGCATCCAAGATTGAGTCTTTCATTCCGGCCGACACCGCGATGACGGCGTCAGCGTACTCCATGGCGTTCTTTTCCGACCACGAGGAGATCTCATAGCCACCACCAAGCTGTTCGCGCTTCCACGGGCGGTGGGGTTCGAGCGAGTGTGCGGTGACCACGTGGGGGATGCCGTACAGGCGGCCGGCAAGGTGCCCACCCAGTCCCGTGTACCAGGTGTGGGAGTGAGCCACATCAATATCGGAGGCGGCGTTGGCCATGCGCAGCCCTGTGGAGAGTGTCTGCAGCGCGGCGTTAGCCTCCTTCAACGAGGGATCAACGCCATGCACAAACACATCCTTCTCGTCGCGCTCAGAACCCATGCAGTGAACTGAAACATCGATGATCTCGCGCATGAAGCGCGTGAGCTCTGCAACGTGGACGCCCGCTCCGCCATAAATCTCCGGCGGATACTCCTTAGAAAAAATTCCGGCTCTCATAATCGCCAGAATACGGATTATCCACAGCTCGCGCTAAACCTTGAGAGGCCATGTGGCGCGTAGGCCTGCGGGGGAGGCGAGAGGCAATCAAAAGGGGGTAAAAACAAGCACTCTTCGACTGCGCGATCCAGAAAACGTCTATAGATTGGGTGATGTGAGAAGCCTTCCAAATGTCCTTGCCATTGTCCTTGCCGGCGGTGAGGGAAAGCGCCTTTTTCCTCTGACGGAAGACCGCGCTAAGCCCGCCGTTCCGTTCGGCGGTTCCTATCGCCTGATCGATTTCGTGCTGTCCAATCTTGTCAACGCCGGTTTCCTCAAGATTGCGGTGCTGACCCAGTACAAGTCCCATTCTCTGGACCGCCACATTTCCCAAGCGTGGAACCTGTCTGGACCCACCCCGCAGTACATCGCTTCCGTGCCGGCTCAGCAGCGTCGTGGTAAGCGCTGGTACAACGGTTCGGCCGATGCCATCCTGCAGTCGCTGAACCTGATTTATGACGAAAAGCCGGACTATGTCATCGTCTTCGGCGCCGACCACGTCTACCGCATGGACCCGGCCCAGATGGTGGAAGAGCACATCGCCACCGGTCTGGATTGCTCGGTGGCGGGTATCCGCGTCCCGCGCTCGGAGGCTTCCGCCTTTGGCTGCATTCAGGCGGATGGGATGGGCACGATCACGGAGTTCGTCGAGAAGCCTGCCAATCCTCCGGCGACCCCGGATGACCCGAACATGACCTATGCCTCTATGGGCAACTACGTCTTCACCACGCAGGCGCTTATCGACGCGTTGCTGGAAGACGAAAAGGATGAGGATTCCGCCCACGACATGGGCGGCAACATTATCCCTTACTTCGTGAAGCGCGATCAGGCGCACGTCTATGACTTCATGGCTAACGAAGTACCCGGTTCCACGGAGCGTGACCATGGCTACTGGCGTGACGTCGGTACCATCGACTCCTTCTATGAGGCGCACATGGACATGATTTCGGTGCACCCAATCTTCAACCTGTACAACCGTTCGTGGCCTATTCATTCCACGGATGACTCCAACTTCCCGCCGGCGAAGTTTGTGCAGAACGGTATTGCGCAGTCCTCGATGGTGGCTCCGGGTTGCATCATTTCCGGTGGTACGGTGCGCAACTCCGTCTTAGCTTCGGACGTGCACGTGGCGGATGGGGCGACGGTGGAAGGCTCCGTCATCCTTCCCGGCGTGCGCATCGGTCGTGGCGCGGTGGTCCGCCACGCCATCCTGGATAAGAACGTGGTTGTTAGTGACGGCGCCATCATCGGTGTGGACCGCGAACGCGATGAGGAGCGCTTCAAGGTCTCCGAAGGCGGCGTGGTTGTCGTGGGCAAGAACGTCAGGGTCTAAGCCGCAAGACAGCGAAGGACACTAAGCGGGCGTGCGGGTGGATTGAAGTCCACCCCACGCCCGCTTTTGTAGTGCTTGGTGGAGACTACATCTTGGTGATGAGCGTCAAGCCCGCACCGTAGGGCAGGCGTGTGACGGCCGCACCGTCGAGGGAGCGGGCGTATTCGTCGGCCTCGCGGGCGGCGGCGGTGTCGCGGTCGGTGCGGGAGGGGTCGGCCACGGTGCCGTCGAGAAGCGCATTGGCCAACACCAACGTGCCGTGCTGATGGAGCAGAGGCCAGGCGGCCTTGAGAAGCGCAGGCATGTCGAGGGCGGGGACCTCGGCGTAAATCACCTGGTATGTGTCATTAGCCAAGCGGCCCATGATGTCGAGGGGGCGGGAAGGAAGGAAGCGCCCGCGGCTAGGGGAGTAGCCGGCATCGCGGAAGGCCTGCTTAGCGCTGGCCTGGTGCTCGGCCTCTGGGTCAATGCAGGTCAGGATTCCGTTGTCCGGCATCCCCGCCAGCAAATACAGCCCCACGACTGATGCGGCCGGGGTAATCGCCACCGCTTGGGGGCGGGAGGAGGTACCGGAAGAAACCGCGGCGAGCGTGCTGAGCAGCTGGCCGGTGGCCTCATCCGGCGAAGGAAGTCCGTACTCCTCCGCGTGGGCGCGGGCGGCGGCGAGCACCTCAGAGCTCTCGCTGGTGGATTCGATATAGGTTCGCATTGCGTCATAAGCCGTAGTAGTCACAATAGAAAACCATAGTGAACTCGCTGCAGCTGCGCGCCGAGAATCGCCCGCGATTGTCCTCTCCGTGTGGCACAAGAAGCGCATGTAAGAGGAGTGACGGATTCACAGGCTGCTCACAGTGCGCTGGCTGGAGTTTCGGCCCGCACTATAGAATGATGATCCTCATGACCACACAGCAGCGCAGTGTTGAGACCGCTCAAAGCACTCGTGATTCTTCTTCCACCGTCAGCTCTTCCGAGAACGCAGAAGCCCAAGAGCTGACCGGAACCGCAGCGTTCGACGCCGGCCAGGGCGACATGCCCTCTTGGGGGGAACTCGTTGCCGAACATGCTGATGGTGTCTACCGTTTGGCCTACCGCCTCTCCGGTAACCAGCATGACGCCGAGGATCTTACGCAGGAGACCTTCATGCGCGTCTTCCGCTCCTTGAATAAATACCAGGCCGGAACCTTTGAGGGATGGCTGCACCGCATTACCACGAATCTCTTCTTGGACATGGTCCGCCACCGCTCCAAGATTCGCATGGAGGCCTTGCCGGAGGATTATGAGCGTGTCCCCGGCACTGACATGACCCCGGAGCAGGCCTACTCGGTGGCTAACCTCGACCCGGCGTTGCAATCGGCACTGGATAACCTTGCGCCTGATTTTCGTGTTGCGGTGGTGCTCTGTGATGTCGTTGGCATGAGCTACGACGAAATCGCCGAAACTCTCGGTGTGAAGATGGGTACCGTGCGCTCTCGAATCCACCGCGGCCGCTCCCAGTTGCGCGCCGCATTGGAAAAGGAAGCGCAGACCAACGCGGACACCCGCAGCCTGCTGCGCACGCGCTAGACTGGGCAGCGTTTAGCCTTAGGACTGCGAAACTCGCAGCTAAGTGAAGGCCTAAAGCACGCGCTGAGTTGAGGTGACGTTGAGGTGAAGGAATCAGGGCATAAGAAGTCCTCGGGGGATCAGGAACATGGCCACTACCTAGGCTCGTCCGGATTCTTTACTGAGGCCCAAGCCAAAGTCCGCGATAAAGCCAAGTCACGCGCGCAGCGCGCGGATACGATCGGCCACTTGGGGCCCGAGGCGGTCGTCGCCTTTGTCGATGGTGAAATGCCGGCCAAGTATGCCCACCGCGTGCGCGTTCATCTCGTGCACTGCGCGGAGTGCCGAGCGGACATTCACCACCAGCGCAATGCCGCCGAATGGATTCGGGAATGCAGCGTGGATTCCCACGTCAAGGCGCCGGATTCCCTCATGGCTAAACTTGCGGGTATTGCTAATCAGGGCGCTGGGCCTGGGCCGGACGCGGAGATGCCCGCCCATCGGCCTCGCCAAGACTTCCTTGACAAGGTGGAGATGGTTGTGCGCGCCATCCGGCATAACCAGCGGGGCTGACTTATAAGCCCCGAAGCCTTCCGCGCGCCCGTCGCCCTGTCACCATTAGCGAAGTAGTTAAGATAGTTTCGTGTTTTCCTCAATTGGTTGGGTAGAGATCCTCGTCATCGTGCTGCTGGGTCTGGTGATTATCGGCCCCGAGCGCCTGCCCGGTGTGATCATGGACGTGCGTGCGGCGATTTATGCGGCGCGCAAAGCAATTGCCAACGCTAAGGCGGAGCTCAACGGTGAGATGAGCGGTCTCGGCGCGGAGTTCGATGACCTTCGCGTACCTCTGAGCCAGGCGGCGGAGTGGACGCGCATGGGGCCGCGCGGAGTTATCACCAAGGCGCTTTTCGACGGCGACGATTCCGCCTGGGACGATTTCAACCCGAAAAAGATGGCTGAGGACATCAAGAAGAGCACCAGCCCGTACGAGCACGACGCAGAAGTAAACAACCAACCCGCGCCGCAGCGGCCAGCGCAGCCTGCGCCACAGGAGAACCCCGCGCGGCCGACGTTTGATTATTCGCAGGTCTACCCAGACCTGGGTGCGCAGCAGTCCGTGGAAGAGCGAGCGACTAACAAGAAAACGACGCAGCCCCCGCGCGGCGGGACTACACCCACCGGCGAGGGTAGCTCCTCCTGGGAAGATGTCACCTAAGACCCGATTAGTTCTTGCGGGTCACGCCCAAACCAAGCTTCTTGCCCACGAGGGAATCGGAGCGCACCGCAATGGAATCCGCCACCTTGTTGATGGCCTGCGTGGCGGGGGAGTCGGGCGCGGAGATGACGATGGGGGTTCCGGCGTCGCCGGCGGCGCGCAGGCTCGGGTCGAGCGGGATGCTGGCCAGCAGGGGAACCTCGTGGCCCAGCAGTACGCTGAGGCGCTCGGCCACCACGCTGCCGCCACCGGAACCGAAGATATCCATGGTGGAGCCGTCCGGCATGACCATGGCACCCATGTTCTCAATCACGCCGGCCACGCGCTGGCGCGTTTGCTGTGAGATGGAACCTGCGCGCTCGGCCACCTCGGCCGCAGCTGCCTGCGGGGTGGTGACGATGAGCAGCTCGGCGTTGGGGATGAGCTGGGCCACCGACAGGGCCACGTCACCAGTACCCGGCGGTAGGTCCAGCAGGAGCACGTCAAGATCACCCCAGAAGACGTCCGCGAGGAACTGCTGGAGGGCGCGGTGGAGCATCGGCCCGCGCCAGACGACGGGCGCGTTGCCCTCCACGAATTGGCCAATGGAAATGTGCTTGATGCCGTGGGAGACGGGGGGAAGCAGCATTTCGTCATCAAGCACTGTGGGGCCCGCCGTGGAACCCAGCAGGCTGGGGACGGAGTGGCCGTAGATATCGGCGTCGACGATGCCGACCTTGAGGCCCTTGTTTACCAAGGCAGCCGCCAAGTTCACCGTGACGGAGGACTTACCCACGCCGCCCTTGCCGGAGGCCACCGCGAAGACGCGGGTGGTGGACTCGGGCTTGGCAAAGGGGATCTCCGGCTCGGCCTGTCCGCCGCGCAGTTTCTGCTTGAGCTCTTTACGCTGCTCATCGCTCATCGGTGTCATGGAGATGGTGATCTCGCCGACCCCGTCTAGTTCGGAAACCGCCGCGCGGGTATTGGACTCGATGGTGCTCTTCATCGGGCAGCCCGCGATGGTGAGATAAAGCTCGATATCCACGTCCGAGCCGGTGACGGTCACGGACTTCACCATGCCGAGCTCAGTGATGGGGCGACCGATTTCTGGGTCATCGACGCGCGTGAGCGCGTCGCGAACGGAAGATTCAGTAATAGCGCTAGTCATAACCCTCACCAGTCTAGTCACCCGTTGCTGAGGAGAGCCACACCGCGTCAGGGCAATGGGATGTGTAAAATTCAGCCAGATGCTGCGCCTGAAGCGCTGCAGCTGCACAGTAGTGACATGTTGTGGTTTTGTCCTGCTCCATGTCTGGTTTAAGAGAAAGAATGCGCCCTATCTTGATGCCCCGCGAAACCTCACGTTCCCGAACCTTCTCCCGCGTTGCTGGGGTGGCCTTGGTGGGGGTTGTGGGGGCGTCGCTTAGCGCCTGCTCGGGATATGAGCCCAAGCCAGACCCCAAGCCTGTTGCCTCGGCGCCAATCACCATCATGATCGACCCGACATCCCATGAGCAGCGTGTTTTGGCGGAAATCTACCGCCAGACCCTCCGCGATGAGGGGCGTGCGGCCACCGTTTCCCAGGAGCCAATGATGGTCCGGCGCGGCGGTGAACACGTCAGTGGGGTAAGCACGAACGGTAACTTCTTTGTTGGCTGTACGGGCGAGTTTTTAAACATCTACAACCCGGTGGAGGCCCGCGAGATTTCAAAGGATTATGTGGCCGCCAAGGATGAGGGGACGAAGGACGTGGATTTCCTGGAGCGCACCCACGTTGCGCTCATGGCGTCGATGCCTCCGGAGATGTCCGTGGTCGAGCCTGCCGGCGCTGAGGGCTGCCCTAACTCCAAGCCGGAACTGCCGCAAAACTATGTTGTGGTCTACCAGGACGGGCTTTTTAACCGCGATGAGAAACTAGAGATCGCGTCCTTTACCAAATTCCTGACGACGCAGGACCTCGATGAAGTCGTTGAGGAGGTGGAGGAGTCTGAGGATTTCGAGGGCGCCGTGCGCGCGTGGATGGAGGCCAACCTCTCGCAGAACCTTAACGAGGAGGGCGACTCCAATTCCTCCGGTGGCTCGGATTTGGTTCACGAGGAATCCTAAACGGTTGCGCCTACCGCTTGATCGTGTGCTTCGCATGACGGTGGGCGCGCTGTGCTTGGCGACGTCTCCCCGTGCCCTACATACAGAAACCTAGTCCCGTCTCATAGGGTGGACGATCCAGCGAATTTTCAGCTTTTAAAATGCTGTGAACTGTCGTCAATAAATGGCTGGTGAGTAGGTATTTTTCCTTGCTTTTCTCCTCTTTGGTAGGTATTATTTTTAGCGATAACCTGTCTATTTCCTGTCTGTTCTCTCGGGTATTTGAGGGGAGAGCGCTTGGCAAGCCCTAAGACCAACGCTTTCCCGCGGGGGCGAGGCAGAGTTTTGCATTGGAAAGGTCTATTGAAATGAATGCACAAAGCAGTAGTTCGCCCCACCGTCGCGCCTCTCGCAGGGGAGTGGCCGCTCTCTCCGCTATTACTCTCGCGCTCAGTGGGCTAAGCATCACGTCTTTCAACGAGCTGACCCCCGAGGCTGCAGCCGCAACGCTGACCGGCGGCGTCCGTGACAAGTCCGGCGCGGTGGAGAAAGACAAGCAGAAGGCCTCGGATCTACCGGCCGGTTCGTGTGTGGTCGAAGGCGGTGCACCGAGTGGTAGCCAGGCGGGTTTTACCTGGCAGAATCTGGAACCGAGCGCGACAAGCCCCTCCAAGACCACGTGGGGGCTGAGTCTCGCCTTCGACAATTCGCAGGACCGCACGTTCGCGGACTGGAGTTTTTCTAATTCTGGATTGATGGGAGGCGTCCTGAACGCAGGCTCGGTTGCCTCCATAGATGCCGGTAAGGATTTTCCTGTCAATCCGCCGCTCCCGGTGACCGCGAAGGCCGATGAGAAAATCGAAATTACGGCATCCCGTGCTCAGAGGAACCTGAATATCTTCGCGGACCTGACCGAGGACGAGGTCACACAGTTCGCAGGGGCCGGTGCCGATAACCCGGTGCGATACGCCTGGCAGGGTACGTACACCAAGGAGAACGTTAACGGGCTGAAAGCCACCGAGGGCGGAAATGCTGAATTTTCGGCAGTTGTAAACCCCTGGCCGAGCGAGAACATCGAATGTAACCCGATTACGGTCTCGTGGGAGAGCTTTGAAAAGCACGTCATTGTCCCAGGGGAAGAGACCAAGGTCGGCCACATCAACGTTCCGGCTGTTGCGAACGGCGGCACGGACGATTCAATGTCGCGCATGCTTGTGGAGGCCTACGACGGCAACGGTAAGTTTATTGGAACCACGGACCCCGCAGCCTCCGGTGGCGAGCAGAACCTGCGCATCGACGACAACGGTGACATTTACTTCACGTGGCTGGAATACCGAGGCACCGATCTAGCGACCGACAAGAACGTGAACTTCTCCGTGCTGGCGAAGCCGCGATCTGTGGACCAGCTTCAAGCTGCTGTCGAGAACAATAACTCCGGTAATGGACAAGCGTTCGACAGCTCCAATTCGCTGGACCGTTACAACAAGGCGAACGTGATCGACTCGAAGGCGTTCTCCTTGGACGACACCGAGTACCACTCCCCGAGGTACGACAAGACCGACGCCTCGATCATCTCCGGCGTCGATAGCGCTACTGGTCCGCTGGCTACCGAGCCACAGAAGGTTACCTTCACCCAGACCCCGGACCTGATCAGGGACCTAGCGAAGAAGAAGGGCGAAAAGGGCTTCGAAGCCAAGGTCAAGCTGGATGAGAAGTACGTCTACGAGGGCTGGACTGTTGAGACGGACGAGGACTACAACGTCACCGTCACCGCTCCAGAGGAGCCAAAGCCAGGCACCTTCGCTCGTCCGAAGGTTATTGTGGAGTACTCGAACGGCTCCACCGATGAGCTTGAGTTGCTCGTAGTCGTTGAACCGAACCACACCCAGGTCACCGACCTAGTGCGCCCAGGTATTTCGAAGGGCAAGGTGGGCCAGAGCATTACGGCTCAGGTTGGCACCAAGTCCATCATGAAGGGCCATGGCCCGGTTCACCCCGCGAAGTTTGAGGTTGACCCGGATACCGTTCCGGATGGCTGGACCGTTACCGCCGATGAGACCGGTAGGGTTACCGCGAAGGCGGACGAAACCGTCCCGCCGGGCAGCATCATCACCCCAAAGATCAAGGCCACCTACCCGGATCAGACCACCGATGAGATTGAGACGCAGTTCCAAGCCATCGTGGACATCAAGATCCCCGACTATGACACGGTGACCAACAAGCCGACCGCAAAGGTGAGCCTCAAGCCGAAGCTCCCGGAGCGCGGCCTGAGCGGTAACACGAACGATGAAGCCCCGAAGCGCTACACGTTTGAAGGCGGCAAGACCGAGTACACCGTCACGGATGACAGCGGTACGTGGACCGTCAAGATCGATGAGAACACTGGTGAAATCACCACCACCATCCCACGGACAGCGCCCGAAGGATACATCCTGGACGTTCCGGTTCTTGCCTACTACGACAACACCGCTAAACCGCAGCAGGTCAAGGGCACCGTTGTCGTGCTCAAGAGCGACATCGCCCCTACCTACGACGTACAGGTCACAGGCCCGAACCAGTCTGTGGAGCACCATGTTGAGGACGCCCCGAAGGGATCGAAGTTCTCCTTTGGTAAGAACGACGATGGATCGCCGATCACCGAACAGGATGTTGACGGTTGGAAGTACACGATCGACCCGAAAACTGGCGTGGTGACCTCCACTCCGCCGGCGGATTCCAAGCCGGGTGAGCAGAAGACCATCAGCGTCACGGTTGAAACCCCAGACGGATCCACCCTGAAGGTGCCCGTGACCACCGTGGTGAAGCTGACCAACAAATGGGAGGCCGATCCAACCTACCCCGAGGAAACGGTCTACCCGGGTGACACTGCGAAACTGCCGGTGACGATTGAGAAGCCGGACAACGTCAACGTTGCGAAGGAAAACCCCTACAAGTTGGGTAAGGTTCCGGCAGGTTGGACCGTCAGCATTGATGACAATGGCCAGATCACCGCAACCGCACCTAAGGATGCCAAGCCGGGTGACCAGGTCAAGATCCCGGTTACTGTGACTTACGAGGATGGCTCCACGGACACCGCTTACGGTGTTGTGAACGTTGTTGACGTTCCGACGCGCGAAGTTCCGTTTGACGTCGTCTACAAATACGACGACACCGTCCCGGCCGGTACCTACACGGTTGAAACCGAAGGCAAGGCGGGCTCGGAGAAGCAGAACAAGGACGGTAGCTGGGAGCGCACCAAGGCGCCGGTTAATGAGGTCGTTGTCGTCGGCACCAAGCCTGCCGAGAGCGCCAAGGACGTGACCTGGACGGTCCCGATTCCTTTCCCGACTGAGGTTCGCGAGAACCCGGACCTGAAGCCTGGTGAAACCCGTGTTGTCCAGGAAGGCGCGGACGGCGAGAAGACCTACACCGCTAAGTTCACCGCTAAGGGCGACAAGGCCGAGGTAGCTGAGGAAAAGACCACCAAGGAACCGGTCAAGCGCATCATTGAGTATGGCCCGGGTCTGGCCCCGAGCGAGCTGGTGACCAAGACCGAGAAGCCGATTCCGTTTGAGACCAAGGTCGTCTTCGATGACACCCTGGAAGAGGGCAAGCAGGTCGTCGATCAGAAGGGCGAGCTCGGCACCGAGGTTGAGACCTCCACGCAGAAGCTTGTCGACGGCAAGCCCTCCGGCGACCCAACCGTCACCACGGAGCGCACCAAGGAGCCGACCGAGCAGATCATCCGCGTCGGTACCAAGACCACCGGTGAGAACACCGAGACCTACAAGGCTGAGGCCCCGTACAAGGTTGTAGTGAAGTATGACCCGAACATGCCTGCTGGCGAGTCAAAAGTGACCACCAAGGGTGAGCCGGGTGAGAAGACGGTGACGATCAAGCGTGACATCGTCAACTCCAAGCCGGGCGATCCCAAGATCACCGAAGAGATCAACAAGCAGCCTGTCGACGAAGTCATCACCGTTGGCACCAAGCCGTCTGAGGCCTCTGAGAAGGTTACGTGGACCGCTCAGGTTCCGTTCGATGTTGAGACCCGTCCGAACCCGGAGTTGAAGCCGGGTGAGATCAAGGTTGTCCAGAAGGGTGTTCCGGGTGAGAAGACCTACACCGCGGACTTCACCGCGAAGGGCGACCAGGCAACGGTGACCCCGGAGGAGAAGCAGACCAAGGCTCCTGTCAATGAGATCATCGAGTACGGCCCAGCGCCCAAGGACACCTCTGTGGTGACCAAGGTTGAAAAGCCGGTTCCGTTCGAGACCGAGATTGTCTTTGACAACACGCTGAAGGAGGGCGAGCAGGTCGTCGACAAGCAAGGCGAGCTCGGTAGCGAGACCGTCACCTCCACTCAGAAGATCAAGGACGGTAAGCCGGATGGTGAGCCGATTGTGACTACTGAGCGCACCAAGGAGCCGAGCAACGCGGTGATCCGTGTTGGCACCAAGACCGAGGGCTCTGAGACCTCCGAGTATGAGGTCGATGTGCCGTTCGAGACCGAGTTCATCTTCGATGACACGATGGAAGCCGGTACCCAGGAGACCGTCCAAGAGGGCAAGCTGGGCAAGGACAAGGTCACCACGACGAAGACCATCGAGAATTCGAAGGTTACTGGTACGGAGACCACCACTAAGCGTGTTAGCGAACCAGTCAAGAAGATCGTCAGGATAGGCACCAAGGGTAAACCTGCATCCACGGTCATTGAATGGAATGAGCACACTCCGTTCGAGGTTGAGGTCCGCGTTAACCCTGCGCTGAAGCCTGGCGAGACCAAGGTTGTCCAGCAAGGCAAGCAGGGTGAGATTAAGCACACCGTCACCGTTAACGCTGAGAACGGTGAGGCGACGAAGGATGAGTCCACTGAGAAGATCAGTGATCCGACCACACACATCATCGAGGTTGGTCCTGCGACCCACCACGAGACTGTGCTGACGGATAAGCACAAGGAGAGCACTCCGTTCGACACCATCATTGAGTATGACCCGAACCTGGAAGTTGGCAAGGTTGTTGAGGACCAGGCAGGCGGATTTGGTGAGAAGGAAGTAACCAAGACCTGGAAGCTCAAGGACGGCGTGCCGGAAGGCGATCCGGAGACGTCTGAGGAAGTCATTAAGGAGCCGACCCCGCGCAAGATTCGTGTGGGTTCCAAGTGCAAGTGCGAAGTGCCGACGGACGACCCGACAGTTGCTCCCACCGACGATCCGACGGTAGAGCCAACCGAGGACCCGACCGAGG
>NZ_KV812506.1:103517-108707 GCF_001813425.1 Corynebacterium sp. HMSC056E09 | reverse complement strand
CCAAGCCTGCGGTGCGCACCCAAGTCATCGTCACGTTGAACGAGTTGGACCAGATCATTAACGGCGAGGGTGATGAAATCGAGCTCAACCTCACCAACGGCGGGCGCATGACCGGGGCGGAATTCCTCACCCACAAATTTGCCGAGATTGGGTATGCCACCATCGTGCACCCTCTTGAAGGACCCATCGACACCTGGCGGCTAGAGCGTGGAGCAAACTTCAAACAACGCCTTACCCTGCATGCTGAATTCCACACCTGTTCTAGGCCTGGCTGTAATAAACCCGCTGATTGCTGCCAAGTCCATCACCTCATCCCCTGGCAGGCAGGAGGCTACACCAACATTAAGAACTTGACCTTCCTGTGCGCCTACCACAACGGGATTAATGATGATGACCCACAAAGGCCTACCGGGCGTGGCTACATGTACCGGCTTAACACCGGGGTGGCCTTCATCCCACCCTGGGGTACACCAATAACAGCAATGCCGGAATACCAAGAAGCACTAGCCAGACTCAACGCCGAACGGGAAACAGCCACAAAGACCCAGGCCACAGCACCAGCCCAAACCCCAGACACAACGCCACAACAACCACCAGACCCACCACCCGGCAGCAGCTAACACCCCCAACCACCTAACGCAGCAAGGACAGCGCCAACCACCGGCCCCGTCAACAACAGAACCGTTGACGGGCACATCGGCGATCCTTCGAGACTGTGCACCCGTCGACCCAAGACAGGTTGACGGGGATACCGGCGATCCCACACAACGATTCATTTGCCGCTAGGTGCAGCAGGGTCGTGACGGCAAGAACCTTAAGCCCTTAAAAGGCGAAGCCCGCCAACCGGAAAATGGTTGACGGGTTTGCTGTCGTGCACTGATGCAGCTCGAGCAGGCCGAGCCTTGCGGCGGCTGACCGCGTTGGGGCGAAGACCAGAGGTGGTTAGTCGAGTACCGGCGTGGGATCCTCGCCGATGACGACCTCCACCGTGACGGCATCAGGGCGCAGGGTCTCTTCCAACTGAGCAGCCACGACGCCGCCCTCCGCCTTAACGGTTCGTGTAATGCGCAAGACGGGTTGGTTCCGACCCACTCCAAGGGCCTTCTGCTCCTCCGTGCGCGCGGTGGCGGCCACGAGGGAGTCCCGCTTAAACACGGGCACCAGGTCAAGCTCCGTCAACAGCTCGGTCAGCGGCTTCTGGACGTCCTCTTCCGTGAGGTCCGAGGCCAAGGCCTGCGGGATAAAAAGGGTGGAGGCCATGATGGGCGAGCCCTCGGTCAACTGCACCGCGCGGCATTCCCACACGGAATCGCCTTCCTCAATCCCGAAGGAGGAAGCGAGATGCCCAGGCACCTCAATCAGCGTCAGCGACAACACCCGCACCTCCACATCGAGGCCATGTTCACGCAGCTGGTCGAGGGCACTTCGCCCGCTCGTCAGGCTCAGCGTCGGCGGGGTGGCACGCACGAAGGTGCCACCGGTGCGCCCGCGCTTGCGGTCAATGAGACCTTCGATCTGGACGATGTCCAGCGCGTGGCGCACCGTCATGCGCGCCACCTTGTATTCCTGGACTAACTCCCGCTCCGTGGGAAAGCGGTCACCCGGCTTCAGTTCGCCGGATTCAATCTTGCTCCGCAGCGAATCCGCGATCACCAAATAGGCGGGGCGGCGACGTTGAGAGGTGGACACGCCTCATCACTGTACCGTGCGCTGCGTTTTTCGCATCTTGAGAGAAAACGCGGCTCCTACTTGCGCTGATTCAACTCAATGCGCGGGCGCACACGAATCTCCGTAAGCTGCGTCGTTGGGCCAGCATCAACGGTGGCGCGGATAGCCTTCGCCACCTCCACAGGAGCGATGACATGCTCTGGGTTGTAATCCTGCAGGCCCTGCAGCATCGGGGTATCCGTCGGGCCTGGCGCGACGGTGGACACGCGGATGCCGAGTTCGCCGAGGCGCAAGCCGTCGGCAAGCGCGTACAAAGCATGCTTCGTGGCGGCGTAAATGACGTTGTCACCATAGGAGTGAATGCCGGCACCGGAGTTAATGAACACCGCAAGCCCTTCCGCCGCGCGCAGCGCGGGCAGAAGCAGGCGGGTCAGCTCGGCTGGCACGTGAACGTTGAGGTCCATCTGCGCGCGCCAATCCTCCGGCCGAGCGCTCTCCACCGAGCGCTTATCCGCCCGCGCCGCCGCGTGCACGAGCACGTCCACGCGCTCCAGCGAAGCCAGTTCGGCGGGAAGCGGTGAGCCGTCGAGCAGCGACAGCAAGTCAATTGCCACCGGCACGATGTTCTCCGCCTCCGGCAGCTCCCCGGCGCGCCGCCCCAGGGCATACACGCGGTGGTCCCGGGCAAGGTCCTTGATGATCTCCGCGCCCATTCCACCCGTCGCACCAGTTACAACGGCAGTTTTCACCATGGTTGTTCCTCCTTCTCGTTAGCGGAAGCGCTTCGGCACATCCGGCTCCCCCAGCGTCAGCATCAGGCGGTTGGCCCAGTTGAAGAACGCGGTGGAGTTGATGACATCGATGATGGCTAGGGTATCGAATCCCACGGCCTCGAGGCGTTCAACGTGGGAGGCGTCGAAGGCAAAGGGTGACTCGGTCAGGGCCAGGGCGGCATCGCGAATGGCGGACCACTGCGCCGAGCCCAGGTCAGCATCTACGCCCTCCTCGAGCAGACGGTCAATCGCCGCGGCGTCACCGCCCTCTTCCTTGGCGCGCTGCTGGTGCACCGACGCGCAGTACTCGCAACCGTTGAGACGCGATACCACCGTGGCGGCCAGCTCACGCTCGGCGCGGCCGAGTCCGCCGTCGGTGTTGTAGAAGATGTCCAGGTCCGTGAGCGTGCGCGCCTTGAGTGCGGCCGGGTCGCGGGCCAGCAGGCGGAAATACTCCATGTCGATGCGCTCGGGCTTAATGAGCGCATCGCGCTGCGCGTCTGTGAACTCCTCCTTCGGCTGCGGCGGCACCCACGGCTTCCAGCCCAGCGAGTGCGCTACAAAGCCCTGCGGCTTGGCGACGTCCGGCACCAGCGTCCCCTCCCCCGGCACCCACTCCGGGGTCTGGGTGGGACGCGGCGCCTCAGTCACGGGCGCGGGCTGCGCGGTACCGGCAAGCACGGAGAGGCCGTGCGCCACGCGCAGTTGAAAAGACAGGAAGCTGACCAGCTGCGCCAGCGTCACGATGTCATCGTCGGACCAGCCGGCCGCCTGCAGGTGACCAATCGCAGCCGGAGAAGCATCCTTGGGGTGGAAGACCAGCAGGTGGGCGAAGTCGAGGGCGGCGGCAAGGCGCGGGGAGCCGTCGAAAAGCGTGAATCCGCCATCGATGTACGGGCCGGTGGTGATGCCGCGCTCCACCGCGCGGGATATTTCGGCGGCAAGCTCCTCCGACTCCTCCGCCAGCAGGTCAGAATAAAAGGCGACGGCAGGAGCCGCCTGATAAATGCCCGCAACAAAAGTCGCGATAGCGTAGCGCTCCGCATAGCTGAACGTACCGGGCTCCGCAGGCTCAAGGAGCGCGGCAAAGGAGGCCTGCGCGTTCTCCTTGGCCTCGGGCCGGCGCTCGCGCAGCTTGGCGACGTCCCCCTCAACACCCGCCAACAGGTTAATGATGTCTGCCATGAATGATTCCTTTCTTGTGTTCGCCCCAGGCTACAGACCCAGGTTGAGGTCGCCGGCGCGGTAGCGGGAGCCGGGGATGGCCTCGATGAGTTTTTGGGTAAACGGTGATTGTGGGTTGCTAAAGACCTCGGCCGTGGGACCAGATTCCACCTGCTGCCCCTTCGAGAGCACCGAGACGGTATCGGAGATTTGGTTGACCACCGCGAGGTCGTGCGAGATGAAAATGTAGGTCAGGCCGAGCTCCTCCTGCAGCCGGGCCAGCAGTCGCAGAATCTGGGCCTGCACGGTGACGTCGAGGGCGGATACTGCCTCGTCGAGGATGACCAGCTCCGGTTCCACGATCATGGCGCGCGCGATGGCCACGCGTTGGCGCTGGCCGCCGGAGAGCTCGCGCGGACGGCGGTCGTAGTAGTCCGGGTTCAGCGCCACCAGGTCCAAGAACTCCTTGGCCTTTTCCTTGGCCGCGCTTGCACGCACCCCCTTCAAGTTCCGCAGCGGCTCCGCGACCGTCTGGCCAATCGTCTGCTTGGGGTCCAAGGAACCGTAGGGGTTCTGGTAGACCAGCTGGATGTTGTTACGCTCTTCACGCAAGGCCTTGCCGCGCAGACCCACGATGTCGCGCCCGCCCACGGTGATGTTGCCCGATGTCGGGGTGTTGAACATGGCGATGCTGCGCCCCGTCGTGGTCTTGCCGGAGCCGGACTCGCCCACGATGGCGTGGGTCGAGCCCTTGGCCACGGTGAAGGAGATGTCATCGACGGCGGTGAAATTACCGAAACGCTGGGTCAGGCCTTCCACCCGCACTAAGGGTTCGCCCGCGGTGCGGTCAGTGGTTGTGTCGGTCTTGACGACGGCGTTGCGCGAAGTAGCTGCTCGGCCGGCGTCGGCGACGGTGAGGGAGGGGGCGTCGGCAAGCAGGCGTTTGGTGTAGTCGTGGCGCGGGTTCGTCAGCACCGTGGCGGCCAGGCCCTCCTCGCGCAGCTGGCCGGATTCCATGACCACGACGCGGTCGGCGCGGTCACCGGCCACCGCCAAGTCGTGGGTAATGAAGAGGATGCCCATGCCGAGCTCCGCGCGCATGTCATCGAGGAGATCGAGGATGATCTTCTGCACGGTGACATCCAGCGCGGAGGTGGGCTCATCGGCGATGATGAGGTCGGGCTCCAGCGCTACGGCGGCGGCGATGAGCACGCGCTGCTTCATGCCGCCGGACAGCTCGTGCGGGTACTGGTGATAGCGGCGCTGGGGATCATCGATGCCGACGCGCTCCAGCAGTTCCAGTGCTTTGGCCTTGCGCTCGGCCGCAGTACCAACCTTGTGGATGCGCAGCCCCTCCTCCACCGAGGCGCCGATGGTCTGCACTGGGTTGAGGGAGTTATTGGGGTCCTGCGGGATGAGGCCGATGCGCCGCCCACGCAGCTCACGCCACTCGCGGCGACGCAGCGAGGTGATATCGCGGCCATCGAAGGTGATGGTTCCGGCATCGATGGTGGCATTCGAGGGCAGCAAGCCGATGGCTGCCATGGCGGAGGTGGTCTTGCCGGAGCCGGACTCGCCCACGATG
>NZ_KV812506.1:0-103417 GCF_001813425.1 Corynebacterium sp. HMSC056E09 | reverse complement strand
GGTCTTGCCGGAGCCGGACTCGCCCACGATGGCGGTCATCTGCCCCGGGTGAACCTCGAGGTTGACGCCTTGCACGGCGGAAACGTCACCACCTGCGGTGGAATAGGACACGTTGAGGTCCCGCACGCGCAGCAGGGGCTGCGCTGCATTTTTTGTAACAGACATGTTAGGCCTCCACGGGGAAGTTTTGGGACAGGCGGTTGGCGGACATCACCACGGCGACCAGCGCGATGCCGGGCAGGATGATGAGCCACCAGGCGGTGGCCATGAAGTCACGGCCCTCGGCGATAATGAGGCCCCATTCCGGGGTCGGCGGCGGGGCGCCGTAGCCCAGGAAGCCGAGGATGGACAGCTGCAGGATCGCGGTGCCGAACTGCAGGGTGGCCAGGGCGATCACAGGGGTGAGTGAGTTGGGAAGGATGTGGCGCAAGAGCACCGTGGCGTGGGTGGCACCGGCGCCGTATGCGGCCTCGATGTAGTCCGAGCTGGCCACGGTGATCACCTGGGAGCGGGCCAAACGGGCGAAGGTCGCCACGGACGTCGCACCGACAGCCACCGCCGCCTGCACGGAGCCAAAGCCCAGAACGATGATGATGGACAGCGACAGCAGGATGCCGGGGATGGACAGCAGCACGTCGACCACGCGCATGAGGACGGTGTCCACCGCTCCTCGGAGGGAGCCGGCGAGCAAACCGATGAGCGTGCCGACGACCAGGCCGACGGCCACGGCGATCAGCGCGCCGAGCAGCGACTGGCGGGCACCATAAACAATGCGCGCGTAGAGATCGCGGCCCACCGCGTCCGTGCCCATGAGGTGGCCGGACTCCCCCGGCGGCAACAGGGCCACATCGGTGCCCGCATAGGGGTCGGCCGAGGTGAACAAACTTGGGAAAAGCGCGGCCAGGAAAGCGATCACGAGGACCACGATGGCGATGATGGAACCCGGCGCGAGCCAGGGATTCGCAGTGTGGCGGCGCGGCGCTCGTGAAGAACGCAGCGGATTGGTGTGCGTCATGCTCATGAGCGCACCGTCCTTTCTTCAGCAGCGGCAGCGCGGCGCTCCGGGGCGCTGGCGCGCAGGCGCGGATCCAGCACCGGGTAGAGCAGGTCCACCACGAGGTTGATGATGATGTAGGAGGTCGCAGCGATGAGAACCACGGCCAGCAGCACCGGGGTATCGCGGTTCGCCACGGCCTGCGCCACCATGTAGCCCAAGCCGGTGCGGCCAAAGACGGTCTCGGTCACCACGGCACCGCCGACGAGCTCACCGAAGAGCAGGCCCGCCATGGTCAAGGTGGGCAGCAGCGAATTGCGCAGGACAGTTCGCCAGAAGATCCACGCCTCCGAGGCGCCGCGTGCGCGCACCGCCTGGACGAAGGGCCGCGATTGCGTCTCATCGATGGAGCGGATCAACACCTGAATGAGCGGCGCGGCCATAGGTACCGAGAGCGTCAAGGTAGGCAGGATGAGGCCCTCCACGCTGCCGGGTTCAATGACGCGCACCCAGCCCAACTGGAAGGAAAAGAACTGGATGAGCAGGATGGCAATCCAGAAGCCGGGCAGCGAGACCATGAAGGAAGGCAGTCCCCGGAAGAAAGAACCGATGGCGCCAAGCCCCGGCAGCGTGGCCACAAAGGCCACGAGCACGGCCACGATGAGTGCGAGAACGATGGCGCTGGCGGCGAGGATGAGGGTGTGGGGAAGGGCGTCGGCAAGCAGCGTGGCTACCGGAGCGCCCGACTGCGTGGAGTTGCCGAAGTGCCCGGTGAGGAAGCCACCCAGAGACGTGAAGTATTGCACCACGAGCGGCTTGTCGACGCCCATCTCCTCCCGGATGGCGTCAATCTCCGCCTGGGACAGGCCCAGGGCAGGGTCGCCGAAGCGCGACTGGACGGCATCCGATGGCAGCGCCGACAGGAGCACAAAGGCCACGGTGTAGGTAATGAGCAGCACGAGGAGGGCCTGCCCAATGCGGCTGAAGAGTTGGCGGGTTGTCATTTATTTCTCCTCCTCATCCGATGCCGCGGCGTCGATGGACACCTCGTAGAACCACGGGCGCGCCACCGATTCCGGGCTGAAGCCCGAAATACCCGGCCGGACGGCGTAGACCACGGGCTCCTCAAAGAGCGGCAGCGCATAGGCCTGCTCGGTGATGTAGTCCTGGACTTCTTCCGTGGCCTTGATGCGGCCTTCCTTGTCGGGGGTGTCGAGGACGGCGTCGAGAAGCTCCTGCAGGTGCGCGTCGATTGGGGTGCCCTCCGCGTCTTGGTTGAGGAAGGCGTCGCGGTTGTTGATGCCGTAGAGCGAGGTGATGACGTCGTAGTCGGCGCGGCCCACCATCGAGTGGTAGATCTGCACCTTGTCAACGTCCTTGGCATCGGCGTTCTGCGTGGCCTGGTCGCCGGCGTTGACCTGGATGCCGATGCCCAGCTCACCCAGCTGGTCCTGCACCATGGTCATGACTTCCTTGGAGCGCGGCTGCGGCAAGGCGGTGTTGGTGCGCAGGACGAGGCGCTGGCCGTCTTTGACGCGGATGCCGTCGGGGCCGGGCTCCCAGCCGGCCTCGTCGAGGAGGCGCTTGGATTCCTCGGGGTCGAAGGTATAAGCGGCGGACTGGTCCTTGTAGGCCAGGCCGGTCTTGGCCACCGTGGAGGTGGCCAGCGGGTAGGACTCGGAGAAGAGCACGCGGAGGATTTCCTCGCGGTCCACGCCGTGGATGATGGCCTCGCGCACGCGCTTGTCCTGCAGCAACGGGTGGTTAAAGCGGAAGGCGAACTGGTTGTTCATGGAGTTCGTGCCGCGCGAGACGATGTCAACGCCTTGTTCTTTCAGCAGCGACTCCTGCGGGGCGGAGATTTGGCGGGCGATATCGGCCTGACCGGAGAGAATAGCGCCGGTGCGCACGGATTCCTCGGCGGCGAGGATGTAGTGGACGCCGTCGATCTCCGCGCGCCCTTGGTGCTTCACGGCCGGCGGGGCCCAGTCGTAGTCCTCGCGGGTCTTGAGCTTAAGGTCGGTGCCGATTTCTTCCGATTCCACCACGAAGGGGCCCGAGCCAATGACGTTGACCGCGTTGCCGGGGCCGAAGCCCTCGTTGTCCAAGGCCAGCGTTGAATCGGAGAGCAGGCCGGCGTTGTAGGCGGAGGTGGCCTGGAGGAAGCCCGGAGAAGACTGGGTGAAGTAGAACTTCACGGTGTCCTCGTCCACGACCTCGCCGTGGTCATAGTTGGCAATCTGCTCGGAGCTGGTCAGCGTGCGGGATTTATCGCCGCGGCCGAAGAGGTCGAAGTTGGCCACGACGTTCTCGGCAGTTAGCGGGGAACCGTCGGAGTAGGTGACGTCGGTACGGATATTAAACGTGTACTCCGTGGCATCGGCGTTGACCTTGGGCATCTCCGTGGCGATCCACGGCGAGAGCTCGAGGGTCTCGGGGTCTTGGTACAGGAGGCGATCGGTCAGCTGGTTGACCACGCCGCCGTTGGGATAAAAGCCGGCGGCCGGCGGGTAGAGCGTGCGGAAGAACTGCGGCTCTAGGTAGGTGAGGACGTTGTCCTCCCCGTCCGGCCGTTCCACGGCGGAGCAGCCGGCTAAGGCGAGGGCTGCTGCCAGGGTGGCGGCGAGTGCGCGTAGGGTTTTCACGGTATTGCTTTCAGAGAGTAGATAGTCGGTTTGAATTGTGTCTACGGATTTAACACAACGTATACTGACCGGTATTATTCCACTAGACAGAACAGTCTAAAAGTTTGAGGTTGATTTTTATGCCCTCCATCGCCATCGTCGGGGCCGGCCCACGCGGCATCTCGCTGGTCGAGCGCCTCGCGGCCCACCTGCGCGCGACCCCCCTTGAGTCACCCCTGCGCCTCCACATCATCGATGATGCCCCGCTGGGCGCTGGCCGCATTTGGGATACGGAGCAGACCCGCACGTTGTGCATGAACACGCTGGCCGGCGCGGTCACTCTGTTCACCGAGCCCAGCTCCACCACCACCGCGCCGGTCCTCGAGGGCCCCATCCTCTACGAGTGGATCCAGCTCCTGCGCGGCGAGCGCCCCGACATCGCGCCTGCCAAGCTGGAGCTTTATGATTCCCACCCGCCGCGCGAGGAGCTCGCTGCTTCCTTTGCCGAAGAGCTCGCGCACACCCGCCCGGAGTCCAACCCCTCCCGCGCGCTTTACGGCGCCTACCTGGAGTGGGTCTTTGAGGTTGCGCTGGCGCAGCTGCCGGAGAGCGTGGACGTCGTCCAGCACCGCGCCCGCGCGCTGTCCATCGAAGCCGCTGAGGACCACGATGTCATAGCACTTTCCGACGCCTCCACCGTCACCGCCGACGCCACCGTCCTGGCCTACGGCTGGCAGGTGCCCGCGCTGAGCGAGTCCGAACGCCCCCTGGCGGAGGCTGCACACTCGGACCTGCATTGGGTGCGGCCAGACAACCCCGTCGAACAGCCGGTGTCTGCGGTCCCCGCGGGCGAGAAGGTCCTGGTCCGCGGCCTGGGTATGGGCTTTTTCGACATCATGGCGCTGCTCACCATCGACCGCGGTGGTGAGTTTGTGGAGGATCCCTCCACGCGCTCCGGGCTGCGCTACGAGCCCAGCGGTGAGGAGCCGCACTTCATCGTCTCCTCCGGCCGCGGCTACCCTTATATCCCGAAGTCGGAATACCACGCGCTGCCGCCGAAGGCCGCCCTGACCCGCTTCCGCGCCGCGGTGGCCGCCCTGGATCCGGAGGCTGAGCTGAACTTCGGCACGCAACTACTGCCGCACATTCTGCGCGATGCCTACGCCGAGTACTACGAGAACCAGGCGCGGGTCGCACCCGATGCCCCGCAGCGCCCCCTCGCGGATATCATCGCCACCATCGACGCCACCGCGGTGGATGCCGACGACCTGACAGGCATGGCGGACCAGCTCACCGTAGCCCTCGAGGGTTCCTCCGCCCAGCCGTTAGATCTTGCGCACTGGGCGAACCCGCTCGATGATTTCACCGGTGGTGAGGTCACCGAGTACATTGCCGAAGGCCTAGCACGCGACATCATCGAGGCCGTCGCCGCCGCCGATTCCCCGCTGAAGTCCGCGCTGTGGGCTATCTCGGCCGCGCGCAAGCCCTCGTCGATTGCCGGCTCGGAAGGCCGGATGACGTGGGAGTCGCGCACCAGCACCTTCAAGGAGTTCATGGCCTTCGGGCAGATGGTGGGGTCGGGTCCGCCGCTCTTCCGCACCCGCCAGCTGCTCGCGCTTGTCGACGCCGGCCTCGTCACCTTCCTGGGGCAGCGCCCCCAGCTGGAGATCGGAGAGAAGTTCACGCTGCGCACCGTGCACAACGAGGCTTCCTCCGCCTGGCTTATCGACGCCTGGATGCACTCCCCCGATGTCCGCCGCGCCGGTGATCCTCTCGCGGTGTCCCTCAATGGGCGGGTGCGAGCGTTCGTCGACCATGGTCAGTCCACCGGCTCGCCGGAGACGACATGGAACCGCCGCGTGGTCAACCCCGGTGGCACCGAAGACCCGCGCCTGCACATCGTGGGCATCCCCACCTATTCGCAGTGGCCGGACACCACCATCTCCCCCATGCCCGGCACGGACCCACTCATGCTGCAGGAGACCGACCGCACGGCCGGCTCCCTGCTCGGCACGCTCTAGCCGCCGCGTGGCCCCGACTCATTCCTCGGGGTCACGTGCTATTTGCGTGCGAAGACCTGTTGCAGCGCCGCGACGCGGCTATCTAGTGGTGGAACGAGATTCTTCACATTGAGGTGCGCGTTCTGTCCCTTGAACTCCCATACGTGACCCGTAAACGCCGCAAGGATTGCGTCCTTTTCAACTTCGAGAGAAGGGGTCGCGTCGATAAAAGCACCGATAACATCTCGCCATAGCTGCGGGTCACGGGCGCAAATAATGTAGCCGTGCTTAGCCTCTTTGAGGAAGGCGATGAGGCATCTGAACACGCGCTCCTGAGACGGTAGAACAAGTCCCTTCTTGTTGTTGCTTTCGATGACCTTGGGGATGTCACCAGACGCTTTGGTCCTGTAGGGGAACATCTCCATGCGCACGATGTCACCTGCTCGCTCACCCGATTCGGAACGCTCCGGAATGACCTCATTCCACGAAACAGGCTCTTTTTCTTCACAGTCATCGAAGAGGTAAAAGCGTGCGCGATCGAAATACCAGCCTTTGTCATCTGCAATGTCCCAGGGCAAGCGAGCGTTGTCGACGTCATTCGAGAACAGCGCCGCGACGTTGCCTTGATCCCTGATGAAGGGAGTAAAGGCCTCTCCCCCATCTTTTGTATTTGCTACGCCTTCCATACCGTCTCGAGACAGTCTGATGACGTCATTTCCGCCATATGCCGGATTCTTCAGCAGCCACAGGATGCGAATGTGCTCGATGCCGCTATCTAGCTTGACCGACAAGGATTCCGGAACGGTTCGCGTAAGGCTCGCGGCACTCTCCGCAGCCTCCGCGCTAAATGCCTCCTTGATTGCCTCGGCACTCTCCTCGATGCGCTCATCCTTAAATTCAGCACTAATGCGCTTCTTAAAGGCATCAGAAGGAGCGAAAACTGCGCCGCAGAGATACTCCTTAAACGTTGGGCTTTCGAGGTTAAGGCTGTCGCCATTGAGGGCATCTGCATTCCACTTAGTAAAAGTGGCAAAGTCCTGCTCGTGCATGCAAGATTTCAGGAATGCTTCCACGTTTTCACCTTGCGACGCAACGGTGGCCTGCGGGTACCTGGGGTGGGTTCCTTGGAGGAATTGAATGAACTCCTCGGTAGGTTCATCGGAACCGTTCGCAAATGGAACTGGAATCTCGTCGAAGTATGAGGCCCAGAACTCTCGTGCTGCGTCCACCTCATCGCTGAAGGACCCCAATTGTTGTGTGGTTCGTGTCATGCCTCTCCTACAGGTAGATTCTCCGATTACTAGTGTAAGGCGTCGAGGGCCTGCTCCAGGTCCGCGAGCAAGTCATCGATGGACTCGATGCCCACCGAGATGCGCACGAGGTCTGCCGGTGGCACGAGCTCGGAGCCCTCAGCGGAAATGTGCGTCATGTTCTGTGGGTGCTCAATGAGGGACTCGACACCGCCGAGGGACTCAGCCAGCGAGATGAGCTTGGTGTTGAGACAAATCTGGCGGGCGTGCTCCTCGCTGTGGAAGCGCACGGACATCATCCCGCCGAAGCCACGCATCTGCTTCTTCGCCAGCTCGTGGCCCGGATGCGAGGGCAGGCCCGGGTAGAGAACCTGCTTGACCTCCGGGCGGGATTCGAGGAACTCGGCCACGGCCTGCGCATTGGAACAGTGGCGGTCCATGCGCACTTCAAGGGTTTTGATGCCGCGGGCGGTGAGGTAGGCGTCGAAAGGCGAGGATACCGCGCCGACGTTGCCCTGGAAATAGAGCAGGCGCTCATCCATCTCCGCGGAGTTGGTCACGACCGCTCCACCCAGCACATCCGAGTGGCCGCCCAGGTACTTCGTGGTGGAGTGCAGGACGTGGTCCGCGCCCAACTCCAAAGGGTTCTGCAGGTAGGGCGTGGCAAAGGTGTTGTCGACGACGACTTGGGCGTCGCCAGCCGCCTTAACAACCTCAGAGACTGCGGCGATATCCGTGATCGTCGTCGCTGGGTTGGTTGGGGTCTCCAACCAAATGAGCTTGGTGTTCTCTTTCAACGCCGCCTCTACCGCCGCGGCATCGGCGGTGTTGACGATGGACAGCTCGATACCCCACTCGCCGTAATCATGGTGCAGGAGGCGATACATGCCGCCATAGGCATCGTTGCCGAGGATGACGTGGTCACCTGGACGAACAAGAATCCGAATGAGGGTATCGACGGCCGCCATGCCCGTGGCGAAACAACGCGCATACTCGGCATTCTCCAGCGCCGCAAGGGTCTTCTCCAGAGAATGAACGGTGGGGTTGGCCACTCGCCCGTACTCATAGCCGCCGCGCAACTGCGCGAGGCCGTCCTGTTGGTAGGTCGTGGAGGCGTAGATCGGTACGTTGATGGATCCCATGTAGGGATCCGGCTGGTAACCGGCATGGATTGAACGAGAGGAAAAGCCAAGGGTGCGGTTGTCAGTCATGAGGCACAATTCTAGACCAAGCTGTTCAGTCGCGGGAAAGACAAGCTTTTTATATTCAGCTCTCTTCCCTACCATCGGTAAGCGTCAGTTGTGAGCGATAGCAGAAAGGACACACGTGACCAGACCAACCGCATACCTAAGCGCTTCCTCCGAGCCAACCGACGGGGCTGTCGACGCAGTCACCCGCTGGTGGCAAACAGAAAACATGCAGTCCTGGCTCATCGACAAACCCATCGGCATCGCGCTCATCCTCATCGTCGCCATCATCGGCAGCTGGCTGCTGCGCCGACTCATCACCAAGCTGGCTGATAACAGCATCAAGAAGGGCAAGCTCAGCTCGCCGCTCTCCCCGCGCAAAGCGCACCGAACAACCGACAAAGTCCTCGAGCAAACACAGGAGGCTCGGCGCACCTCCCGCATCCAGACCCTCGCCGGCGTTGGACGCTCCGCGGTTGCCATATTCGTCTGGGTCTGGGCAGCGCTCGCTATCTTGGACAAGCTCGGAGTCAACGTCGCCCCGCTCGTAGCCTCAGCCGGCGTGGTTGGTGTCGCCCTTGGTTTCGGCGCCCAAGCGCTGGTCAAGGACTTCCTGTCCGGCATCTTCATGCTCATGGAAGACCAGTACGGCATCGGTGACACCATCGACCTCGGAAACGGGGTCTTCGGCGACGTGGAGTCCATTTCCCTACGTATTACCACGGTCCGCGATATCGATGGCGCGCTATGGTACGTCCGTAACGGCGAAATCTTGCAGGTGGCCAACCATTCCGACCGCTACTCCGTCGCCCGCGTGCAAGTCCCCATCGCACTGAGCAACGACCCCACCCGCGCAGTCGATGTCATCACCTCCGCAGCAGAGAACGCCGCCCGCGACCCCGAAATCAAGGGCTTCATCCTGGCCAAACCTACGGTCAATGGCATGTCCGGTTTGGAAGTTGACCACATGTCCTACCGCGTTTCCGTCAAGACGCTACCGGGCAAACAATGGGATGTGCAGCGCGCGATGCAGGCGAAAATCCTCACCGCCATGCATACGGAAGGAATTACCACGCCCTACCCGCGAGGGATGGCTATCTTTGATTTGGAAGAACCCAGCCTGACGCGAAAGGAAGATTAGGCGTGCAACCAACGAGCGTGTACGAAGCCGTCGGTGGAATGGAGACTTTTGAGAAACTCGTCGGTGGTTTCTATGCACAGGTGCGCGACGATGATCTCATCGGGCCGATGTACCCGCAGCAGGATTGGGAGGGCGCGGAAAAACGTCTGACCTGGTTCCTCGTGCAGTACTGGGGCGGACCCCAGCTCTTCTCAGAGAATCGCGGTCACCCGCGCCTGCGCATGCGCCACGCGCCCTACTCCATCGACATAGCTGCCCATGATCGCTGGCTCGAGCTCATGGGCAACTCGTTGGCGCAGATCGACGAAGACACCATCCCGCCGGCCTATCGCGCGATGATTTGGGACCACATGGAGCGAGTAGCGGCGATGCTCATCAACCGCGCACCCTAAAGCCCGAAGGCCTCCTTCACGGGCTGGGACACCAGCTCTCCCCCGCGGGTCATCAGACCATTGGCCAAGCCCGGGAAGCGCTCGACTGCACCGTCGAAGCCTCCGGCAGCCAGGGCGCGCATGTACGGCAAGGTGGCCGAGCCGAGTGCGCGTGCGGAGGTGTTCGCCACCGCGCCCGGCATGTTGGCAACACAGTAGAAGAGGGTGTCGTGCACCTTGAAGGTGGGCTCATCGTGCGAGGTCTTGTGGGAGTTCTCGAAGCAGCCGCCTTGGTCAATGGCAACGTCGACAAGCACGGCGCCCTTCTTCATGCGCTTAACCACATCCTCCCGAACCAACTTCGGGGCGGCAGCACCGGGTACGAGGACGGCGCCGATGACGAGGTCGGCGGCGAGAAGCTCCGCTTCCAGCGTGGCAGGGTCCGACACCAGGGTGCGCACGCCGCCCTGGTACTGCTCATCGAAGCGCTGCAGGACGTGTGGGTCGAGGTCGAGCACCGTGACTTCCGCGCGCAGGCCGTGCGCCATAGCCACCGCGGACGCGCCAACCTGGCCACCGCCGATGACCACCACTCGCGCCGGTTGGGTGCCCGGCACGCCGGAGACCAACAAGCCACGCCCACCCTGCGTGGACAACAGATGGTGAGTTCCCTCAATGACGGCGAGGCGCCCGGCCACCTGGGACATCGGTGTCAAAAGCGGCAGAGTGCCGCGGGCATCGGTAACCGTCTCATAGGCCACGGCGGTGGTTCCGGCCTCAACCAGGGCGTCCGTCAGCGGACGGTCCGCCGCCAGGTGGAGATAAGTGAAGAGCAGCAGATCCTCGCGCAGGTAGCCATACTCGGCCTCGAGCGGTTCTTTGACTTTGACCACCATGTCCGCCGCCCAGGCCTCCTTGGCGGTGGCGACGATCGTCGCGCCCACGGCTTGGTACTCGGAGTCCGGAAAAGAAGCGCCTTCTCCGGCCCCAGTTTCCACTAGAACCTCATGGCCATCTTTGATGAGTGCGTGCGCAGCGCTCGGGGTAAGAGCGACGCGGTTCTCGTTGTTCATGATTTCTTTGGGTGCCGCAATACGCATCGTGCGAGTCATCTCCTTTTATTAAAGAAACTGAATTCGACCCCTTAATGGTAACGCAAATCACGCTGCGTTGCGGGCGTAGAAACCACACAGTTTTCCTTCCGCGGTGCCGCGCCCCGCCGCGGACTCTGCGGCGGCGAGGCTGGAGACGTTTTAGAACAAAGACAGCCGCGTGGAGTGATAAACACTGCCATAGGGCGCGTCGAGGCGCACCCACCGCCCCTTGCCCGCCACGCGCAGGTGGCGGGGGATATTGAGTGACGCAGCAAAGCCCGGGATGAGGCCCAAACTCGTGCAGGCGAAGATCATCCGCATAGGAATCTCTACTTGGGTCTCCGCGCTCTCCACGGTGAGCACGGTTTGATTCAACAGGCCTTTCGGCGGGCCCATCGGACCAGAGAATTGCCGGGCTAGCTGCCGGCCTTTATCCGCTAAGTCACGGACGACGTCGACAGGCAATGAATCAATCTCTCGAAACCCCGTTGCCGGCGGCAAGGCCCCCGGCCATGAGGGGTCGCGCGCGGGGCCTAGATCAAGCACCTCCGCCCCGTCCTCTTCAAGAAGGTGTTCGGGGGTGGTGCGGAGGGCGTCGAGAAGCGCCTGCGCCGACACCACTGCCCCATCGCGACCAACGTTGCCTTCGCAGCGCCGCGCTACGACGACATCGAAGGGGGTCGTGACAAAAACCTCAACGTGGGTGGCGTCGTATTGACGCAAGCGCACCGTCGCTGAGGCATCCAGCCCCGTCGCACGAGCGAGGAGGGCCTGTAGCCCCACCCCGCCGTTGTGCAATGTCAGGGATTCACTCTCCATAATTGCGCTGGCCGCCTACTGCTCGTCCAACTCGACGACAGCATTTTCCAGGATGATGGTGCGCTCCTGCTCAGAAACCTCCCGCGGCATCTGGGTATCTGGATCAATGGTGACCTGCACACAGTCGATGACGCAGGCCACCTGGCCTTGCGCGTCCTTGATCTTCTGACGAGTGGTAAACGACGTGGCTCCAAGGCGCACCACCGTGGTCTCCACCGTCACCGTGCCATGCCGTCCATCCCACTTGATGGGGCGGACATAGTCCGCGTCGATGTGGCGAACAAAAGCCACCATGTTTAGGCCACGTGAATAGAAGTGGTGCATGGCAAAGGCCAAGCGCGCTTCCTGCGCCAGCTCGATAAAGTTGGCGTTCATCATGTGGCCGTACATGTCGAAGTCCGACCAACGCACTCCCACGGTGAGCTCGTGGACGTTGTCCTTAGTCTCCTCCGACACAACATTCTGAGCGGGCATTCCAGAATCCTTCCGAAGATTTCCTTTGAGTGTTAGGGCTGAGCGGCCCTAGCGGCTGAGCTTGCGGTGGGTAACGCGAGACGGACGGGCGGCGTCCTCACCGAGGCGCTCGACCTTGTTCTTCTCGTAATCGCCGAAGTTACCCTCGAACCAGAACCACTGGCCTTCCGCGACATTGCCTTCCCAGGCCAGGATGTGGGTACAGGTGCGGTCGAGGAACCAGCGATCGTGGGAAATAACCACGGCGCAGCCGGGGAACTTTTCCAGCGCGTTTTCCAGGGAGCCCAAGGTTTCCACGTCCAAGTCGTTGGTCGGCTCATCGAGGAGGATCAGGTTGCCGCCCTCTTTGAGGGTCAGGGCCAGGTTCAGGCGGTTGCGCTCACCACCGGAAAGAACCTTAGACGGCTTCTGCTGGTCCGGGCCCTTAAAACCGAATGCGGAGAGGTAGGCGCGGGACGGCATCTCGTTCTGGCCAACGTGGATGTAGTCCAGCCCATCGGAGACGACCTCCCACACGGTGGCCTCTGGGTCGATGTTTTCGCGTCCCTGGTCAACGTAGGAAAGCTTGACGGTCTCGCCGACGGTGACAGAACCGGAATCCGGCTCTTCCAGGCCCACGATGGTCTTGAACAGGGTGGACTTACCCACACCGTTCGGGCCGATAACACCGACGATGCCGTTGCGCGGCAGGGTGAAGGACAGGTCCTTAATAAGGACGCGACCATCGAAGCCCTTGGTCAGGTCCTTGACCTCCACAACCTTGTTGCCCAGGCGCGGCGGGGTCGGAATCTGAATCTCCTCGAAGTCGAGCTTCTTGTACTGCTCGGCTTCTGCAGCCATCTCCTCGTAGCGCTGGAGACGGGCCTTGTTCTTGGCCTGGCGCGCCTTCGCACCGGAACGAACCCACGCGAGTTCTTCCTTGAGGCGCTTCTGCAGCTTCTTGTCCTTAGCACCAGCAACTTCGAGGCGCTCAGCCTTCTTCTCCAGGTAAGTGGAGTAGTTGCCCTCGTAGGGGTAGAGCTTGCCGCGATCAACCTCACAGATCCAGCCCGCAACGTGGTCGAGGAAGTAGCGGTCGTGGGTCACGGCCAGGACGGCGCCCGGGTAGGACTCGAGGTGCTTCTCCAACCACTGGACGGACTCGGCGTCGAGGTGGTTAGTGGGCTCGTCGAGCAGCAGGAGATCCGGTTCACTCAGCAGCAGCTTGGCCAGCGCGACGCGGCGGCGCTCACCACCGGACAGGTTAGTCACCGGGTCATCAGACGGCGGGCAGCGCAGTGCCTCCATGGCCTGCTCGATCTTGGAGTCAACCTCCCACGCATCCGCGTGGTCGAGCTCCTCCTGTAGCTTGCCCATTTCTTCCATGAGCTCGTCGGAGTAGTTGGTGGCCATCTCTTCCGCGATCTCCTCGAAGCGCTGCTTCTTCTGGAAAATCTCCCCGAGGCCTTCTTCGACGTTCTCGCGGACCGTCTTCTCCTCGTTGAGCGGCGGCTCCTGGAGGAGGATGCCGACCGTCTTGCCCGGGTCAATGAAAGCCTCGCCGTTGGAAGGCTGATCGAGGCCGGCCATAATTTTCAGGATCGAGGACTTACCTGCACCGTTGGGGCCCACGACGCCAATCTTGGCGCCCGGGTAGAAAGCCATAGTGACATTGTCCAAAATAACCTTGTCACCGATGGCCTTACGCACGTTTTTCATCGTGTAGATGAATTCGCCCATGTTTCACCCTTTACTTCTGTCAGGATTGGTCAATAACAGTACAAAGAGTACATCACATGGGCGGTGGTAGTCCCCCGTCCTTAGGCCATAGCTTCTTCTGGCGCCGGTTCGCGGTGAGCTTCGGCCGCGCTCTGCGCTTGCTGACGATCCGCCGCAGTATCCTGCGGGGTATCTCCCGACTGCAGAGCAGCCGGCAATGCCTCATCCTCCGCAGTACTCGGCGGTGCCGTGTAATCCACATCCAGTACTGGCGGATTCTCCCCCAGCCAGAGGGCTTCGCTGCCCTCCTCACCATAGGAAGTACCAATCTTGGTGGAGGTGATGCAGAAGCGGTTGAGGTCGAGGCCCACGTGGGCGATCTTGATATAGGTCCTAGAGCGCTTTGCCCCGTTCTTATCCTCCCACCGGTCCGTGACAATGGAGCCCATAACAAAGACCGGCATGCCCTTAAACAGGGACTTCTTAACATTGATGGCGCACTGGCCCCACACCTCACCGTCGATATAGTTAAGGTCCAGCTCCCGCCACACAGTCTTGCCCTCGTCATCCTTTTCCGGAACGCTGCGCGAGGAAGCAAAGCGGAGGCGGGCCTTGTACATGGTTTCGCTGATTTTGGTCAGGTGGGGGTCGTGAGTCAGGCGCCCCGTGAGTGAAATTGGGTATTGAGACATTGCGTGATTCCTTTGCTGTTTGTGGCTGGTGCTCTTTTCAATGCGAGGAAGCGATGCGCCTCCCGTACCTCGCATCATCGCCACCCATCAGCGCGCCCGCAATGACCTCACTGCCAACCTGTGGATAACTTGTTGAAAGCATCAACAACATATCCGTTTCGCCCGGTAAGCACTCTTTTTCACGCACCCAGGGTGGGCACTCCCGCTAGTGCTGGCGGAAGGTGGAATCATCCCCTTCGCTCATCTGCTTGAGCATGGCGTTATAGCTTTCCAAATCAGCATCGCCGTCAATATCCGCCTTAGCATCATGGCGCCGAGCGGTGGCACGATCCTCCCGCAGCCAGTCAAGGAATAGCGAACCAAACACAATCACCAGCGGGAATTGGCCGAAGCCCCAGGAAATACCGCCGCCGGTTCGTTGGTCCGTGACAAAGTCCGGGTGCCACGGCAAGCTCAAGGACTCATAGAAGTCCAAGCCCAGAATGACTTGCATCTGCATGAGGTAGACGCCGGCAAAAAGGTGCAGGGGCATCGACACGAAGAGGATGAGCAGGCGAATGCCCGTCGGCGCGCGCCACGGCAACGGGTCCGGGCCAATAACTTCCCAGTAGTAGATGTAGCCAGAGATCAAGAAGACCCAGTTCATAATCACGTGCCCAGCGTGTTCCGAAATGGCGAGCTCATAAAAGTTCGGGAAAAGGTAGAGCACGTAAAGGAAAGCCAGGAACTGCACAACGTTGACCGCTGGATGCGTAAGAATGCGCAAGGTACGAGCCTTGGTGAGGGCGACGGCGGCGTCGTGAAGCGTGGGCTTGCCCGGCTCCCCAGGCTCAAAAGCTTCCATCACTAAGGTCACCGGAGCGCCCAGCACAAGGCACAGCGGGACTGCCATGGACAGAATCATGTGCACCAACATGTGCATGGAGTACAGCGCCGGCATATACAAGCCGATGCCATTGCTCATAATCAGCGTCATGCCCAGCGCTCCCACAAGGAACCACGCAGTGCGTCCTGCCGACCACGTCAGCCCGCGGCGCTTGAGGCGCCACAGCGCGTACAGGTAGAAGCCGGCCAGCACGATCCCCAGCGAGCCAAACATGAGATCAAAGCGGAACATGGTCCACACGTTGGTGGCGGTGGGGGCGTCGAAAAGCTCATAGCCCAGCAGAATCTGCATGGCGTTGAGATTCGGGTCCCGCGGCGGCGGGGGCGGCGTACGGCCCATCGAGATGGCTACGCCAACGGTCGCCGCCATGATGAGAACCTCAACCACAGCCACCCTGATAAACAGGCGCGGCGAACTCTTCAAGTGAGGGATGGTAACCCGTCGGTGCACGAAGCCGATGGCTGCCAACACCACGGTGAGCACCGCTTTGCTCAGCACTAACAGGCCGTACCGAGTAGTGAACAGATCCCCGAACTCAACGCGAATCAGCGCATTAACTACGCCTGTAGCTGCCAGCCCCACGATGGAGAACAACGCGACCGAGGAATAGCGACGCACCGCCACACCCATATCTGGGCCAAGGCGGCGGCCATGGGCGATGAGCCCCATGAGTCCACCGACCCAGAGCATGATGAAGAACAGGTGCAGCAGCAGCGAGTTCGTACCGTAGTCATGATCGCCACCGGAAGCCGAGTGGCCCTCCATCCCGAGAGGCACCGTCAGCAACAAGGACAAGAAAAACGTTCCGACTTGGCCCGCCCACGTGCGTGCGACAAAACCAGATACGGCAACAACCACTGCGATAGCTGCGGTGAGCAGCCAGACTTGCGACGCCGCGATCTGCCCCACTGCCATGCCCATGAGCTCCGGGTTGAGAACCTTAGCCAACGGGGTACCGGTGAGATCCGACATGACGAGAGGGACCTCTAATAAAGACACCACCGCGGCGCCCACCGCCGCCCATGCGCCGGTCCGCGCTGCGATGTGCCCATCGACGGTGAGCGTGGCCTTGATGAGACGCTCGTTGTCCTTATCCGGTACCGCCGGGTAAATAAAGAAGGCGCTCGACATAAAGGAGCCGATCGAAAGCGCCATGAGCATCCACGCGATAGCGCGGAAGAAGGGAAGGCCGAACGTTGTCATGCGCCCTGGGTCGGGGATGCCTAGGGCGGCGAGCGAGTCCGCAAGAAAGAACAGAGAAATAATTCCGCCCACGAGGCCCGCGAAGACGATGAAAGAAAGATTCAACAAGCGGGAAGGCTGCGCTCCCGACGTCGAGCGCGCCGACCCCCGAAAGCGCTGTGAGCTGGGAGTTTCTTTCTCAGTGTGCATGGTGGGCAGTCTACCGCCACGGAGGTTCTCTTACCTAAAAGGTAGTTTTTTCTCAGCTTTCGGGTAGTCTGCTCTTATGGACTCTCGCCAGCTTCACCATTTTCGGTCCGTTGTGGACCACGGTTCATTCACGCAAGCTGCGGAAGCACTGCAGCTCACGCAACCTTCTTTAAGCCTAACCGTGCGCAAACTTGAAAAGGATCTCAACGTGAAGCTGCTCTCCCGCGGGCGCGGTGGAGTCCGAACCACAGAGGCCGGAGATTACCTCTATGGCGTCGCTACCTCGATAGATTCCCTTCTTACCACCGCCACCACGCGCCTTGCCGAAATTGCATCCGGCAGCGCGGGCTCGGTGACGTTATGCTCCGCCCCTGAGTTCAACTGGCTTTATATGCCTGAGATTCTGTGCCGCATGCGCCAGCGCGCACCGGAGGTAAGTGTTTCCTTAAAGGACTTAGAACCAACCGCCACGTTGAGAGAGGTCCTGGATGGCTCAGCGGAGTTAGGAATCCTCCTCACCACTAACCCACAGCGCTTCCGCCAAGACTACGGCGCGCAGCTCACCATTGACTGCGCCGCAGAAATTGAGGTGCGCGTCGCGCTCCCCGAGAGGCTAAAAGGCTTGCCTGACCCCGTGCGGTTGACCGACCTGAGCGCTGAGACCTGGCTCTTGCCGCCGCGCTGGCCGGAACTCAGCGGTTTGCCGGAAGCAATGGATCAGGTGTGGGCTAAGTCGGCATTAAGCAAGCCCGTCACGGTCCAAGAAGTTCCCACATTGCAAACGGGGTTGCCACTCGTGGCGGGCGACTACGGCATCAGCCTCCTGCCGCACACCGCGCAGGCTTTGGGCCAGCAGGGAGTCCACTTCCGGCGAATCGCGGAAGCCCTCCCGACCGTGCAAGCGCTCGTCATCCACCGCGCGGACCGTGCGCTGAGCCCAGCGGCGCGCACGCTTAACGACGTCCTCCTCAACGCCAACGCCGAGCCAACGCCAGTGGTAGCCCGATAATCGGACTTCACGCCCCGGTGCGTTATGATGGCGCGGTACGCCTCCATAGCTCAGTGGATTAGAGCAGTGGGTTTCTACCCCATGTGTCGCGGGTTCGAATCCTGCTGGGGGCACGCAGGTCAGGGCCACTTTTGGGGTTTTATTAAGCCTCGGAAAGTGGCCTTTGGGCACAATTTGGACACACTCTTATGGACATCACCCTCGCGACTTTTGACCACGCTCCACAATCCGCGCTGCGCGGAATGCGCTTCAGCAATGCCTGGGGGACGTCACCAAGCTATGCGGAGTCACGCCGCGGAGTGCTCACCGGGCAGTACCCGCAGCGCGGAGCCACAACGCGCATCACGGACATCTTTGCGGCAGCTGGCTTCGAGGTTCGGGAGGACACCCGCCCCGCATCATCACGGGTCTTTCGGCTTCTTGAGCAACCAGACCCCCACGTGTTGGATGATCTCGATGGCGTCGTGGCGGTGTGTTCCCTGCAGGATGATAAGGCCGCGATGTCTTTCCTGTGGCCCGGAGTTGCAGAGTCCGGGGAGTGCACTGAGCTTGTCTCCCCGCTCGACCTAGCTCCTACCCTCGCGGCGATCGCGGGGCTTGATGTGCGCCCCAACGCCCCCTTGTCATTCGACGGGCTCAATTTGGTGCCGGTTCTACGTTATGGCGCCTCCGGGCACGGGGCTCTCTTCTTCGACTACGGAGTGCGCATGCAGGACGCCGTGCTTGTCGACGGCACCGCTACCCCACCCAGCGCCCTGCCGCGTCTGCGGGATGAATGGGAAACGTGGAAGCGGTTCATGGCGATGGGCCCGCTGCAGTAATTTGCAGAAACTACCGATTACTCCACTGGAATGACGACCCAGAGGATGAGGTAGAGCAGAATTCCTGAGAAGCCCAGCAGCGTGGCAACAACGAAGAGGATTCGCACCAAGGTCGGGTCGAGGTTGTAGGTCTGTGCGATGCCGCCGCACACGCCTCCGAGCATCGTGTCAGTTGTGGAACGGGTCAAACGTTGGTTGTTCATGATGTCTCCTTTCACTGTCCATTATCCAGAGTTGGGCCGAAGGGTTCATCGGTGTTTACCCTGATTTAGACCCTGATTGCTCTACGCTGGGTGGAAACTTCCCACCCTGAGAGAAAGGACGCCGTTTCATGGCTCACTCCCCCGGGCTGCCCGCCCCTACCCGCTCCTCGTATGCGCTGCTGACCGGCGCTAGCCAGGGCATTGGCGCTGCGATGGCCAAGGACCTAGCCGCCCGCGGCTACAACGTCATTCTCGTTGCCCGCCGCGAAGACGTCCTTGGATCCATCGCCGCGGACCTGCGCTCGCGCCACGAGGTGGACGCCATCGCGCTGGCAGCGGACCTCTCCGAGGTCGCAGACGTGGACCGCGTCATCGAGTTCATGGCGGGCAAGGAAATCTCCATCATCGTCAACTCGGCGGGCATCGCCAGCTTTGGCAAGTTCATGGAGCAGGACTGGGATTATGAAACCCGGCAGTTCGACCTCAATGCAAAGGCCGTTCACCGCCTGACGCGCGCCGCCCTTGAGCAAATGCTGCCGCGACGCAGCGGCGCTATCTGCAACGTGGGATCGGCCGCGGGCAACGTCTCCATCCCGAACAACGCCACCTACGTGTTCACCAAGGCAGGTGTTAACGCGTTTACGGAGGCCCTGCACTACGAGCTCAAGGGCTCCGGCGTGACCTGCACGCTGCTTGCCCCCGGCCCGGTGCGCGATGCCGTCATCCCCGAAGAAGAGCAATCCATCGTGGACAAGGTAGTCCCGGATTTCTTGTGGACCACCTATGAGTCCTGCTCCGAAGAGACCCTGGAGGCCATGGCCCGCAACCAGCGCCGCGTGGTCCCTGGGCCGCTATCAAAAGCAATGAACGCGTTGGGCAAGATTGTGCCCACCCCAATTGCTGCACCGCTCATCGGCAGCTTCTATTCCAAGATGGCCTAGGACATAAAAATGCCCGCTCTCCTCCGTGGAGAGCGGGCATTGCTTTACTTGCCTTGGAGCGGCGATTGCTCCGCGATAGCCTTCTGTGCGGCCTCCTCCCGGGCGAGCTTGCGCTCTACCCAGAACTCGGCGTTCTTGATACCCAACGCTTCTGGGTCGAATTGGGGGTCCTTGCCAGCAGCCTTCTGCGCGCTGTAATCCTTGAGGCACTTGAGGGCTGGGACCTGCAGGAAGAGGATGGCGATGATGTTGAGCCACGCGGTCGCGCCAACGCCGATATCGCCCAGCGCCCAGGCAGCACCCGGAGTCGTCGTCGCGCCGATAACCACGGACACGACAAGGAGGATACGAAGAAGCCACACCAGCGCGCGGCGGGCGGTCTTGTTGCTAATCCAGCGGTTGAAATAGGTCAGGTTGACCTCCGCCATGTAGTAGTACGCCAGAACGGTGGTAAAGGCGAAGAAGGCAATAGCGATGGCAATGAAGCTCGGGCCGAAACCTGCCAACAGGGTGTCCAGACCGTGCTGGACAAAGCCCGGACCGACCTCGACCCCATCCGGGATTGCACCGGCGTAGCGCACTGGGCCATCCTCCGACTCGCCTTCGAAGACCTTGTACATGTCGGTAGAGATGATGATGAATGCGGTAGCAGAGCACACGAAGAGGGTGTCAATGTAGACCGCGAAGGCCTGCACGAAGCCCTGCTTGGCTGGGTGGGATACCTCCGCAGCTGCGGCAGATTGTGGGCCGGTACCTTGGCCTGCCTCGTTGGAGTAGATACCGCGCTTCACGCCCCACATGATGGCCGAGCCCAATAGGCCGGAGAAAGCCTGCTCCGCGCCGAAAGCGGACTTAAAGATCATGCCGAAGACCTCGGGGATCTGGTTGAAGTTCATGATCAGGATGATGATGGCAAAAAGGATATAAGCGCCGGCCATGAACGGGACCACGAGGGAGGCGAAGTTAGCGATGCGCTTCACGCCACCAATAATGATGATGGCGAGGATTCCGCCCAGAATCACGGCAGACCAACCGACCTCAACACCCCAAGCGTTCTGTACGGCCGCAGCCACGCCGTTTGCCTGAATGCCGGGCAGGAAGTAGCTGGTGGCAAGGATCATCGCAATAGCGAAGACGATTCCATAGACCACCATGAAAGGACCGGCCTTGGTGTGCTTATAGGCCTTCTCGATGTAATAAGCCGGACCACCGCGGTATTCGTCGGTGTCTTGGTCCTTCTCCTTATAAACCTGCGCCAAGGTACATTCCACGAAAGAAGTTGCGGAACCCAGCAGAGCCACCGCCCACATCCAGAACACGGCACCTGGGCCGCCGAAAGCGATGGCGGTTGCAACGCCCGAAATGTTTCCCACGCCAACGCGGCCCGCCAGGGAAATCATCAGCGATTGGAAGGACGAGACACCTGAATCGGAGCTTTCGCCGTCCTTCAGCTGCTTAATCATGTCCGGAATGCAGCGCACCTGTAAGAACTTGGTGGCCAGGGTGAAATAAATTCCCGCGCCGAGGCACAGGAAGACTAATGCTGGTGACCAAATTAATGAGTTGAGAGTGTCAAGAAAGGCTGACATCGGTAGGTTTCCGTCCTTCGATATATGTGAGTGCCATCACTTTAAAGGCTGACCTAATAATGTCCCATCTCCCAAGGCTTTGGTGAGAGAAATCATGAAAAAGTTCAAAAAGCCCTCGACACTGCCCCTCAATGCCAACCAGAAAACCCCAGCACACCTCGAATAAAAAGGCGCCTTCCACAACGAGACCCCTCCTCACCCCCATTTACCCCCACCTCAGCCAACTAGGGCACCTCCCAAACCATGACCGAAGAGAAACTATGGTGGAAGCCATGAGTGATATCCCCGCCAAAAATGACCGCCTCGTCTGGATCGACTTGGAGATGACCGGACTTGAACCGCAGCGCCACGTAATCGTGGAAGTCGCTGCCGTCATCACGGACGCCGAATTAAACATCCTCGACGAGGGCCTCGACCTCGTCGTGCACGCTACCGAGGAAGAACTGGCGGAGATGGATGACTTCGTCACCGAGATGCACGCGAAGTCCGGTCTCGACAAGGAAATCCGGGAATCCACGATCACAATCGAAGAGGCGGAGGAAGCGGTACTGAAGCTCGTCGAGAAGCACTGCGACGCCAACCACCCTGCTCCCCTTGCAGGCAATTCCATCGCCACGGACCGCACCTTCATTCGTGAGTACATGCCGCGCCTGGACGCCGCACTGCACTACCGAATGATTGACGTTTCCACGATTAAGGAACTAGCACGCCGCTGGCACCCGCGGGCATACTACAACCAGCCACAAAAGGGCATGGCGCACCGAGCCCTGCAAGACATTATTGAATCCATTCGAGAGCTCGACTTCTACCGCCGCAGCGTATTCCGCACGGACGACGGCCCCTCCACCGCGGAAGCGGAGGATCTTAAGGCTGCCACTACCGATGACTACCAGGCGTTTTTGTAAATTCAACGAGGTGAGTTAACCTGTATCTCGTTGCTTTCAGGCAACGATGGTGGCTGTAGTTCAGCTGGTAGAGCACCAGGTTGTGATCCTGGGTGTCGCGGGTTCGAGCCCCGTCAGCCACCCCGAAAATACCCCCTGACCTTGGGAAGCAAGGTGAGGGGGTTTCTTATTTGGGGGTTAAGGATCAAAATGTCCCTTAACCGGGGCTTAAGGGTCAAAATGTGTGTCTGACTCGGCGTGTCGTCGGGGCTAGATTTGGCCGCTTCCAGGCCGGATGACTGGGCGTAGCCCCTTAACCCCGGCTTAAGGGACATTTCGTGTGGATTTGCGGCGTGTCGCACTAAGGGACATTTCGTGTGGATTTAGGAGCGTCCGGCCCAGCCTTTTCTTATGCCTAAGCTGGGGTTCCATTCGTTGTCGATGTGGGTGTCGAATGTGGCTGGTTGCCCGTCTGGGTGGCCACGTCGTGTGAGCTCTTCTTTCGTCCAGGTCGCGTATGCCGCTTTCCCATTGCGTCCGAAGTCTTGAGGCCTGGCTAGGTCCAGTGGATGTACAGGGGGCTTCGGTGCGGACGTCGCCATAGGAATTGGCCTAATCGCACCAGCTGCGGCTTACCTACCACAGACCTAGTGTTATCCGTTGTTGATTTCACAGATCGGGCCGTTGGAACCGATTCAAAATCAAGATCAAGGAATTATCCCAGGCTGCCCCGAGAATCCGTATCGGTTTATCCACACGAAATGTCCCTTAAGCCTTAACCCCTAGGGCTAGATTTGGCCTTTTGGATGCCGATTAAATCGAGTGTAGTTGGTGTCGATGGCGTTGCCGTAGAGGGCTGGTCGTCCTGTTTCGTGGTCGGCTTGGTTCTCGTTGTGGGTCAGGGTTTGTACTTTGGCGAGTTGGTCCTGTCCCCAGTTGGATTGCCTGGCGATTTCTACGGGATCGTCGGGCAGTTCAGTTTTTAGGTAGAGCCACCACTCCAGCATTCGGCGTTGGTGTTCTCCGCGTCGTCCGCGGTGGGTTCGTGCTAGTAGTTTCAGCTGGGAGTTGATTCCGCCTTCCAGGCTGTTGGTGGTGGCTTTGATCCGGTCAGTATCAAGGACTTCTTCAGGCGGGTTGAGGTAGACAAATAGCAGTTTGCTGCGCCAGAGGTGGTTGAGGCTGTTGTAGGCCTTGCGCACGTTGGCATGGGTCCAGGTTCGTGTCCAGCGACCTGTTTGGGGGTCTTTGACGAGAGTCTTCTCGTTTAACTAGGTGGGGTAGACCGTGGCGAATTCATGGGGTGAGCTTGAGCGCTAGCCGGTAGATAGTGCGCCCAGCATCCGTGCGTGGGCGCGAGGTCAGATAACCCACTCGGCCTCCTCAATTCCTTTCGTAGACGATACGTACGAGCCCCGCCGTGATCCGAGTGCACACATGCGTTAAAAAGAATAACGACCTGAGCCCAATAGCCTGGCGAAAACACGGGCCGGCGGTGACGTCTTCAGGCCTCGAGCCCTTACTTACCCAACTTCTTTTCGAGCCGAACTATCCGTTTGTCCCAGTCTCCGTCCCAGCCTGCGTCTCGGGCCTCAACACAGAGGTCTAGGGCTGCTTGGAACTCTTTCTGCTTCTCATAAATAATCGCCAGCTGCTTAAATCCCGGATGTCCAGGGAGAACCTGTGGACCGAGCTCTGTGTACACTACCCGGCCTTCGAACAAGTGAGCATTCTCAGGCAAGAATCGTCCTAGCCCGGCGTCAAACATTGCCCCTGCCACAGTCTTTTCCAGCGAAATCATGACCTTGCATGTAGCAATTGTTTTGGCCAGGAATTCTGGTTCGTCACGCCTACGGTAGTACGCTTTCATTGTGTCACTGAGAGCAAAATGCCTATCGACGGGTGTCATGTAGGGGTCAGCAAAATGATGCCAGGATTCTGAAAGTTTTATCCAAATACCCTTGTCACTGTTCCGATGGAACCACTGAGTAAGTAGCTGAAGAATTCTCGTAACATCGACGTCTTCGGGTTCCAGTTGGCTGTCTCCAATTGTGAGCACAAGAGGGTCCTTGTCGATCACGTCACCATCCGTATGCTCCGCATAAACCTCCCTGATGCGCTGTTTCTCCGGCTCCGTAAACATCGTGTTCCACCAGGATTCGAGACCGTACGCCTCCAGTAGAGTTTTCTGCATCATGCATACGAGAATAACTGGTCACCGACGAAGACAGGCGTTGATAAAAAGCGCCTATACATGACGGCCCCTGTGAAACATAGGGTTACAAGACTTCTGCCAGCCGTTTTCCCAAGCGCAAGGTTTTGTTTCCAACTGTCGCACATCGACGCCTTTCCATCTCCCGCGATCACGGTGGACAACGACGACAATCTCTCCACCGAACGACCTGGCTGCTCATCAGAGGCGTAGAGACTCCGCCAGTGGTAGACCACTGTTTTTGATCGGGAAGCATACCGAAGGCGTAATTCCATAGTGCGGAAATCAACCGGTTAAAGCAACATCATGAGTGCGCCACCCATCTAGGCAAGTTAGCGGTGCGCTTGATGCAACGGCCAGCCAGCAACCGTTCGGTACTGACTGAAATGAATTTTGTAACACGTCCTATAGTGCTTTGTCAGAGGCCTCTCGGCCAGTGGCAGTACGGGGAGTGCCCCTCACCAAGCTGATGACGGCGGCCTGGGCCCCTGCGAGCACGGTGTAGGGACACAGCCCGCCGACCGGGTTTTGGATGATCCACTGACCGTTTCATCCCGACGAACAGATGCGCCACAATCACCAAAGTGACATGGTGGTACTGGCCCTCGAAATGATCCAGCCCCAAACCATGCTTGAGTTCGCGGTAATCGGGTTCGATGCACCACCGGCCGAGAGACAACTAACAAAGCACTATCAGGGACTGCAGTCTTGTGGGTCAGATCCAATGTATTAATAACGTATAATTATACAAAGGACTAAGTTTAATCCGCAGGAGTGCAAGTGGCAGGTAAAAAGCGTGAGAGCCAGGAAATCGTAAAGGTTGTCTATTTCGACCAGGAGACCGCGTCCGACTATCTGGACATCGTTGCAGGAGGTAATCTCTCTACAACTAAAGAAGATATTCATAACCGAACCACAGAAGCTCACGCAGACGTCGATGCAAAACTTAGCGCGAGGCTGAGTTGGCTGCCTTTTCTGCGAGGCTCTGCTGATCTGGGGGCTAGCGCGGAAGCCTCTATTGCGGGCGAGAGTATCCTAAGCAAAACGCTGGCTAACACCATTCTCACTGACTATCTAAAATCTGCAGGCGAGGACGCGAAGATTAGGAAGCTCGAAGGTTATAGTGTTTTCGCTGCTCAAAACTCGATGGCATTTATGAAGATTTACACCCCATTCATGATTGCTGCTCGTACCGAGGATGCAGACTTCGATATCGCACGTATGGATGAGGCTTTAGAAAAAGCGAAGGGGTACTACGAGTTGCTTGGCGAGAACGTCAATGACAGGAAGGTTGTACTCCGATTTAACATTCGTGCCTTTCGAAACAACTATGGTTTATCAGATTTAACCCGGATGAACTTGGTTTTCCACGGTATTGAAGTCGGACGAACGACAGAGGCAAGCCTGAACATTGAGTCCGAAATGGCCCAAGGCGCAACGGGCACTCCGAAACTAGTAGATCTGGTTCAAGATTCCATGCAAGCAGTTCTGGACTCTAGGGAGGACGTAGCTCTGCCGGTTTTTGATGTAGTTCTTGCGGCAGTTGAAGGCAAGGCGGCGGAGTGACTCGCAGCATGAAGGCGGAAATCTATTATGGTCCCCCCTCGTGGTTTGAAGAGCGAACCGACACAATCGGATCAGAGTCATTCTTAGACATTGTCTATGAACGAGACAGTAGGGCGCGGGAGCTCGTAATAGTGCAACGTGATGCGCCTCCTACCGAGGACCAGGACCCTGTGGAAGGGCCAGAGCATGTCGTCGTCAACTCTGGTGATTATGCGAGCTTGGTCGAGGCAACGATTTCCAATTTCGGCGGTCTAATTCAGTCTATCGACCCCAAGAATATTTACTTAAACAATCCTCCACAAGTGGTCCGCTCTCATGTTCAGCGCATTGCGGAAGTGACGGAGATCCACTACAACTACGGTGGATTTAATCCCCGACTTCTTCGAGAATTTTACGACGGTTTTAATGACCACTTGGTCGGGCAAGGTTCTGTAAAGAATGAGCTTTTAGCCGCTATGTATCCGTTAGCTAGCCAAAAAGGGAACGGGCCGGTAGTCGTGATGTTTTATGGCCCGTCGGGTGTTGGCAAAACTGAGACCGCCAAGTTCATCAGCAAACTCACTGGCGGAGACCTTTTCCGTAAGCAATTCTCCATGCTTCATAGCGAAAAGTTTGCCTCCTACGTGTTCGGAGGCAGTCACCAAGAACCCTCACTCGCACATGACTTGATGGAACGAGAGTCCAACGTGATCCTGTTCGATGAGTTCGATAAGGCGAGTCCAGTCTTCCATAGCGCCTTTTACGAATTGTTTGACGAGGGCGTTCTAGAAGACAAGAACTATCGTACGAAGGTGGGAAGCCCGCTCATCATCTGCACGTCGAATTATGGCTCCGAGGAAGCGGTGAAGAAGGCATTGGGAGAAGCACTTTACTCCCGCTTCAATGCGTTTATTGAGTTTCATCCCTTGAGCGTCGAAGAAGTGAGTTTAATTGCAGATCAACTCATTGACTCAAAGGTGGGCAAACTAGATTCAACCGAGCAGGCGCAACTAAACGTCGACAGCATTAGGACTAAGATGAAGCAATACGCTGGGCAACTTGGAAATGTCCGCAAGTTGAGCAGCAGTATTGACCAAGTGATTGGGTTCGAGTTAGCGACGAGCCTTCTCAAGAAGGCTCAGAGCGAGAGGCCCTAGTAGTGCTTTGTTAGCTCTTGTGGAGAGATGTCTGCAGGAGCAGATCAGCGCGTATCAGGACAAATGAGATTGAGCGGGTGCGCGGGGCACCCGCGATCCGGACGGGTCGCTGCCGAGGTGCTGGTTACGGGCCGAGTGGTCCGACGGCGCAGCTGAGCCCAGTGACTACTGGTTATTGACGCTGGATGAGGGCACCCCGATCGAGGAGTTGGTCCGGTGGTCGAAGGTCCACAGGCCGCATCGAACATGACTACCGGGCTGGGCTGCCATCATCACGTCACACTGGTAACCGCGGCGCACCTGTCTGCCACCGGGCAACGCTTGGCCGACGACCTGGCCCCACAAGCCCCGGAGGCGGGCTGAGTTTCTACGCCGTCCCGGCAGACCTCCAGGCCGCTGTCATCCATCTGCTGGGCCAGTGCCCTTACGGCCACCGCGCGGACCCCACCTAACGAAGTACTACTAAGGGTTCTTAATACCACGTGATGGCTACCTCAAAGTGAAAGTCAATTGAAGTGCGTTCGATACTTTGTCCCTGCGCATGGGTTGACTGGCTCATCTCGGCGCTATAGCGGCGAAGCGTACATCGGACGGAATCCGCTTTCATCAGGCACGATTAAGTCCCACCCTAAAGATTGCCAAAATCCGTCCGATCCTTCAGCCAGCGCCAGCATTTGCCGCTGTGGGTACTGCTCTACCACCCAGTGAACGATTGCTTTTCCTATGCCACGACCCCGATGAGCGAGCCTGACGTCGATGAACTGAATCTCGATCACGTCGGGGCCATCCATTGGCAGGGGGTAGGCGGAGTCACTCCAGTAACTCCGGTGAGGCTTCAAGTCCAACTCCAGTAGCGCAACTTGTTCACCGCCATCGCGCACCTCGTACCATTCATAGTCCTCGGATAGTCGGTATGTGCCCAACCAATGCTGGTTGAACTCATAATCACCAGCGATGCCCTGCGAGAATGCCATAGGGTCGGTGATGGGATGAAACGAGAGGTCCATGCCATTATCATACTGCCTGTTCCACACGGAAATTAACGTGTGTAAATCATCTGTCACGGCCGCGTATCGCCAGATCAACGGTAGCCACAATTCGTGGTCACACAGGCCGAGTGAACATCGAATCCGTCATGCGCTTAATTACGCTTTAAACTACGCGTAGCCAGTCGTAGATCGTCGTACCTCAGTGTAGTAGGACCACTCCGAAAACACTCCTCTCGCTGCAAGGATCCTTTTCGAGGCCATCTACGCTCACTAACGAAAATTACGAAACTGCGACCCTGCGTGTCGCGGGTTCGAGCCCGTCAGCCACCCTGAATAGACCCCGCTTTCCGCTTGAGTAGGATGCGGGGTCAACTTTTTGCATTGAGCCACCGCACCCGCGCACCACCAAGCCCCACAACCAGCCGGACTTGAGTATGTTAGCCTTACCTAAACTTAGAGTATGTAGGCTTCTGCCCTCACAGAAGATCTAAGCTCTTGAAGAGATAGCAAGGATAGTGATGACAATGGCTGACCAGGTTAAAGAGGCAGCGCCGAAGCGCAAACCCCGCAAGGCACATGAAGCGACCGTGACTGGCCGCCGCCAAGTATCTCCAGACCTGGTTCGGTTACACATGAGCTCCCCAGCATTCATAGGCAAGGAGCTGGAGTTTACAGATCACTACATCAAGTTGTTGTTCGTGCCAGAAGGTGCCGACTACTCCTGGCCGTTTAATATCGAGCAGATTCGCGCAGAGCAACCGCGCGACAAGCAGCCAATTCTCCGCACCTACACCCTGATCAACGTGAACTCAGAAACCGGGGATTTCGACATCGACTTTGTGTCCCACGGTGATTCCGGCCTGGCTGGCCCTTGGGCACGCAGAGCCGAGGTTGGAGAGAAGCTCGGTTTCCTCGGCCCTGGTGGCGCGTGGGGACCAACCAAAGACTATGAGCACTTTGTGTTCGCCGGCGACGAGTCTGCAGCACCGGCCATCAGCGCTGGCTTGAAGCGGCTTCCCGACGGCGCGACTGCGACTGCATATATCGAGATCGAAGCCGAAGACCGCACGTTTGAACTGCCCACCCGCGATGGCGTGGAAATCACCTGGGTAGTCCGCAATGGCGCTACCCACGGTACTGAGCTATCCCGTGTGGTCCGCGCGGCTGGTATCCCCCAGGAGAAGAAAACCGGATGGTTCATCCACGGAGTCGCCGAAATGATCAAAGAGCTTCGTCGCTTCCTTTTCGTTGAATCCGGGATTCCCAAGGAAGACGTTTCTATCTCTGGCTACTGGCGTATCGGAATGACTGAGGACCAGTGGCAGGCCTCCAAGCGTAATTTCAACGCAGAGATTGAGGCCGAGGAAGAACGAGCTAAGGCCTAACGTTTGTTTTCGCGTTAGACTGCGGCAATGATCGATTTCACCGACACCGCCGACGTCGTTGCTCCCCAGCTTCTGGGCACGGTGCTCACGCACAACGGCGTTTCGGTGCGCATCACGGAGGTCGAGGCTTACCTCGGCGCAGACGATGAGGCCTCTCACACCTTCAACGGCCGCACCCCGCGCAACGCCGCCATGTTCGGCCCGCCCGGCCGCCTCTACGTCTACATGTCCTACGGCATCCACCGGAACGGCAACATCGTCTGCGCGCCCGAAGGAACCGGTCAGGGTTGCTTGCTCCGCGGCGGGGAAGTCATCGACGGAGTAGACCTTGCCTACCAACGCCGGGGCGACACGGAATTTCATAACCTCGCCCGCGGACCGGGAAATTTAGGCAGGGCCCTTGGCTTCAGTATCGCGGACAACGGCACGCCCATTCACCTTAAACAACGCGATAAGGAACCTGAGTGGGTCCGCGGGCCGCGCATCGGCATCTCAAAGAACCAGGACGCCGCCCTGCGGTTTTGGATTCCCTTTGACAAGACAGTGTCTCGACGCCGCGGTCTGCCGCGCTAGTGCTGCCCGGCCGCTACTGATTAGCGGTAGCGTTGCCTGCAGACCAAGAAGCCCAGTCCATGTTCCAATCACCCAGACCATCGAGCGGGCTCAGCACGCCGCCGCCGGTGTTGGAGACCCTCACAATATCGCCGCGCTTGACCGTATTCTGGAACCACTGAGCGGCCTCGGGGGTTACATTGATACAGCCATGGGACTGGTTATAGCTGCCCAGCGCGCCAACTGCCCACGGAGCTGAGTGGACATAGATACCCGAGTACGACATCTGGGTTGCCCACTGAACATCAGTCCTGTAGCCGCCGGCATCGAGAGCCAGGCCGAAGGTAGTGGAGTCCATAACGAGGGACGGGTACTTGTCACCGATGACATAGGTGCCGTTCGGGGTATCCCACTGACCATCCCTGCCCATCGAAACAGGCAAACGGCGCAGCACTTCACCGTTTTTGAACACCGACATCATCTTCGTGTTGTTGTCGATCAGCGCGATGACGCGGTCACCAATGGTGAAGTTTGTGGAAGCATCCTCACCGCCGTAGATGCCGCCGCCGAGGTTGCGGCCGTACAGGTCGACATCGACGGTCACTTTCGTGCCGGGTTCCCAGTAGTTTTCCGGGCGCCACCGCACTTCCTGGTTGTTGACCCAGTAGAAAGCACCTTCAACGGCAGGCTCGGTCTTGACTGTGATTGCCTCTTCGGCCGCCTTGCGGTCGGTGACGTAGTTTCCGAAACGCACGCCGATAACCTGGCCAACCCCCACCTCAGAATCCGGTATCGGACTCAAGGCCACTTCGGACACGCCTGCTGCCTGCGGGGTGGTGAAGGTGATGGTTTTATGGGTGCCGTCCTTGTCCGTAGCGTCAATGGTGTAGGTGCGGTTATACCCCAGCACTTCTGCACTCTTCCACGTCTTCGAATCAGATGACAGCTCATCGTCCACTTCGATGCCGGCTTCGTTGGTCATTGTCACCGACTTAAGCCCGGCCGGGGACGTAACCTCAACCGGCTTGGAGGGATCGACGTCGCTCGCACCATCCTTGACGGAAAACTTCAGCTGCTTCGCCTTGGCGGCTGCCGACGCCGATGCTTCCGCCGAAGCGCTCGCTTTGACGTCAGCCTCCGATTGGTCAGTGGCCGGACCGGAATCCGCGGCACCACCAATGGTGCAGGCGGTTAAGAGTGAAGCGGTCGCAACGATACTCGAGAGAAGCATTGCGGGACGTGCGGAAGGGAATAGAGAATGCACACAAACCCCTAGCTCATAGAAAGACGCAGACAATAATAAGAGTGCACATAGCCTAACCGCACACGCACCCTACGAACCAGTTAGCGCCACCGCTCTTAACCGTTTCGTTACCCACCCGTCAGACTTCCACACCCGCGACTCTTTGAGAGAAGCATTTAGCCATGGCATTGATCGCAGAAAACACCCATTTACCTGGCGATTTTACCTTTTTACGAAGAGGGTGTTAAAGTTACATCTCGTTGCACGGCAGGCACTGAGGAAATCAGAGCCGGTCAGAAACACCAAGCGCCATTAGCTCAATTGGCAGAGCAACTGACTCTTAATCAGTGGGTTCGGGGTTCAAGTCCCTGATGGCGCACAGTTCAAGCCCCTCACCCCCGTGGTGAGGGGCTTTTCCGATCCTAGCCCAAGACCTCGAGCTGCTGCGTCTTGGGCCGCCACCACGCGGCCTGCGCCGCCGTGAATTCCTTGTGCTCAAAGGTCGAGATTTCATCGAGCGCCCGCATGTACTCCGGCACCATCGCTCGCGGCAGCCGCAGACCCATCGTCAGGTGCGGGGTCCACCGCGGGCCCCTCCCCTCCGGGTTCGAGGCACTGAGGCGGCGCGCGGCGGATTCCAGCTCATCCGTGGTTTCTAAAAGCCACGCCACGGTCTGTTTACTCTTCGTCCCAAAGACCACCGTGCCCACGCGGCGAAAGGCCGCGGGCAGAAGCGGCGGGAGCAGGTTGCGGGCCTCGTCGACGACTGCGGTCTCGAGCGCCGGCGCGAACGTCACCGTAATGTGCGGGCGCTGGTGCTGCACCGGAAAGCCACGCTGAGCCAGGGCAGCATAGACGTCCCGGATGGTGTTTTCATCCTCCGGGGTGAGGTACAACAGGAGGTTTTCGGGCGAATTTCGGCTCACACGGCCCGAGTCTAACTAACCTCCCGCAGCGCCACGACGGGTTGCCCGCAGTGGTCCAGCACATCCGTCTCTACGCCGTAGACCTCGCGCAAGAGCTCCTCCGTGAGCACCTCCCCCGGCGCGCCATGGGCGCAGGCCTTGCCGCCATGGAGCACGACGAGCTGGTCGCACATCCGGGCGGCCAGGTTGATGTCATGAATCGCCACCAACGCGAGGCTTCCTTCCTCCCGAGCTTTTGCCCGCACGCGGCCCAAGACGAAGAGCTGCCGGTTGAGGTCGAGGGCGGAGGTGGGTTCGTCGAGAAGCATGAGCCCAGGGGTCCCCACCAGCATCTGCGCCACGGCGACGAGCTGGCGTTGGCCGCCGGAGAGCTCGTTGAGGTAGCGCTGCGCAATGTCGTCGAGCCCCATGGAGTGCAGGACCGCGGCGGTGCGGGTGATTGGGTCCTCGCACGCTTCGCGCCGCGCCGCAATCAGCACCGCCTCAAACGCGCGCAGCGCCGCGGTGTGTGGCAGGCCCTGCGGCACATAGCCGATGAGCTGGCGGCGCCGCTGTCCGCGCGGGCTCTGGCCGTCGACGCGAAAGTCCACCGTGCCGCCCCGCGCGCGGTGCACGCCGGCGAGCGTCTTGATGGTGGTGGTCTTGCCGGATGCGTTCGGCCCCAGCAGCCCCACGACCTGCCCGCCGCGCAGGGTGGGAAGGCTCAGCCCGTCCACCACCGTGCGCGAGCCATAGCCGGCAGATAGATCGGTGATGGTGAGTTCTACGTCCACAATGCCCTCCTCCGAGTCATGACGATGGCGATGAAGAATGGCACGCCCAGAAGCGAGGTGACGATGCCGATGGGGATGGCCAGCCCGGGCTTAATCAGGAGGCTGAGCGCGTGGGCGGCGCACATCACCGCCGCGCCTGCGGCCATGGAGGCCGGCACGAAGTAACGCTGGTCCTCACCCACCAACATGCGCGCGATGTGCGGGCCCACCAGGCCGATAAAACCGATGATGCCGGCGAAAGCCACGGTGGTGGCCGCGACGAGCGAGACCACGACGAGAACAATCACGCGTAGGCGGGAGGTGTTGATACCGAGGGCGGTGGCGCGGGCGTCACCAAGCCGCAGCGCCGTCAGCCGCCACGACAGCGCTCCCAGGATGGGCAAGGCCACCGCAAGCACGCCGGCCAGCACGGCGTTGGCCTGCCAGCTGGCGCGGGTAAGCGAACCCATGGACCAAAAGACGATCTGCTGGAGAGCCTCGCTGGAAGAGCGGTATTGAATGAGCGCCAGCATGGCTTGGAAGAAGAAGACGAGGCCGATGCCGAGAAGCACCATCGTTTCGGACTTCGCACCGCGGATGACGGCGGCGACGACGATGATGGCCGTGGCCAGCGCCGCCGACAGCCACGCGATGAGCGCGAGGTTGAACTGCGGCTGGGCCAGAAGCTGCCAACGCAACACGATGGCGCTGGCCCCGCCGAAGGCAGCCGCCGCGGAGATTCCGAGGGTAAAGGGCTCCGCCAGCGGATTATCCAGGATGGTCTGCATCTGCGCGCCAGCCAGTGACAGGCTGGCCCCAATAAGCAGCGCCATGACGGCCATAGGCAGGCGCAGGCTCCACAGGACTGTACGCGTTTGCTTGTCGACGCCTCCCGGATCCACCATCCCCCGCAGCACCTGCCCCGGGGTGAGGTCGATGGCGCCAACGATCACGCTAACAACGAATGCGGCGAGCGCTACGCCGATAAGCCCGGCGACGATGGCGATGCGGCGGCGGGTCACGCGGGAGTGCTCGCGTGCGAGGGCCTCCACGGGAAGCACCGCGGTTTCTGCGTGCGTGGTCCGTTCAGGGCTTGCCGAGCGCGCGGTTGAGGTGAGAATGCTCATGACTAGTTGGTGCTGAAGAAGGTTCCGTCGCCGGGGACGGGCGAGTATTTCTCTTGGGCTTCGGCCCATTCTTTCTGAACGTTGACGTCTGCGTAGTCCTCTGGGTGGAGCCACGCGGCGATCTGAAGGAGTGCCAGGTAGTTGAAGGGCGAGTTGTAGAACTGGTGCCACAGGCCGTGGAGGTTGTGCTCCTTGACGGCAGAAAGATCCTCAAAACCAGGTTGGACGCCGGCCAGCGAAGCGGCGCTCTCGTGGGCATCCTTTTCGCTGATGCCATAGCCGGCGGCAGCGAAGCCGGTGTGGCCCTTTGCGTTATCCACTTTGGCGGACCAGTCGCCGCCGGTGGCAATGATCATGTCGGGATTGGCGTCGATGACCTTCTCCGGGGTCAGCGCGCCGGACTCACCCTCGATGATGCCGTCTGCCACGTTCTTTCCACCGGCGACGTTGACCAGCTCAGAAATGTTGGAGTCATTCCACGAGCCGCAGCAATCGGAGACACCCGCTGCGCGCCACACGAAGGTGGAGGGCTTGTCCTGCGCTTTCGTGGCGCGCTCGGTTACCAGATCCACGTTCTTTTGCCAGTCCGCGATGAACTCCTCCGCGCGGTCCTCGTGGCCGAAGATATCGGCGAAGATTTCCATGGTGGGAATGGTGTTCTCCAAGGGCTTGGCGCGGAAGTCCGTGACGGCATAGGTCAGGCCGGCCTGATCCAGCTTGTCGGTGAGCCCAGCGGTCTGGGAGGCCTCGTACTGATCCTTGGAGAGCACGATGAGGTCCGGGTCGAGGCTGATGAGCTCCTCCACAGTGACATCGCCCTTGGTGAAGCCGCCGATTTCCGGCAGCTCGTTGACTTTGGGCGTGGTCTTTTCCAACTCGCGGTAGTAGTCGGGCACATTCTGCTTCAGGTCCGATCCGATGGCCACGACCTTGTCCAGCGGGTCTTCCTTGTTGAGGATGCCGGTGGCAAAGACGCTGCGGCCTTCTCCCAGGATGACGCGTTCCGGCGCGTGGTCCAGCTCCACCTGGCGGCCGGCAAGGTCTGTGAAACTCACAGCGGCAGTCCCCTGCGCTCCCGTGGCCTGCTCGCTGCCGGCATCGGCATTGTCGGAGGCACAGCCCGCCAGCGCGCTGGCCAGCGCCGCCACCATGGCGCACGCCCCTACTACTCGCCCGGCGCGCGGACGGGATGCCTGGCCTGCAGGCGTCGATACGTGAAGCACGATTTCTCCTTCAAACTTTGGTCTTATGGTCTGTTCGGAGGTTCATACTACACAGACAGGTAAGGCTACCCAAAGCCTGCATAGGGTAGGCAATGCTTCCAGTAACGCATACGGAGCACAAAAATGCCCCACCCCGGGGTATTTCCCAAGGCAGGGCCTCTAGGTATGCAGTCGCGCCCAACGGCGCTAACCGGCTCTAGCGACGCTCAGCGAGCAGGCGCTGCAGTTCCTTGATATCGGACTTGCGGCGCTTGGAGCGGAAAACGGAGAAAGCGATAAGGCCTACGACGGCTGCACCAACGCCGGCGAGCGCCATCTGCACATTGCGCTCCTGCAGCTTCTGGGTTGCCGCGCCCTTAGCGTCCTCGACGAAGTTCTGCGGCTTGCTGCGATCAGCCAGCTCATCCAAGGTGCTAGCCAGCTGACGGCGGGTGCGCTCGATGTCGCGCTGGATATCATCAATGTTGCGTGCCACGTGAATCTCCTGAATTTGGCTTCGTTCGGTGTTGCTGCGGTTAGTGTCTTTCTAACCGTTGTGGTTCTAACGTCGACATTCTACATTGACCGCCAGCTCCCCTGCAGAGTTGACCAACGTTTGTTTCACCCTCGGTGGCGTAGATACGCCAGATAGCCTCCCCGTAGGGCACGGTAAGGTAGACAGCATGACTGAAGCACAACGACTGTCCGTAGGAGACAAGGCTCCCGCTTTTTCCTTGAGCGATGATGCCGGCAACACCGTAAGTCTGAGTGACTATGCTGGCCAGCGCGTCGTGGTTTACTTCTACCCGCGCGCCAACACCCCTGGCTGCACGAAGGAAGCCTGCGACTTCCGCGACAGCCTGGAGCAGCTCAATGACATGAACATCGCCGTGGTGGGAATCTCCCCTGACAAGCCCGAGGCACTGGCAAAGTTCCGCGAGGACCATGAGCTCAACTTCCCGTTGCTGTCTGACCCTGACAAGGAAGTCATGACGGCTTATGCCGCTTTCGGCGAGAAGAAGAACTACGGCAAGATCGTCCAGGGGGTTATCCGCTCTACCTTCCTTGTGGAAGAGGACGGCACGATCGGCCAAGCCATGTACAACGTCAAGGCCACCGGCCACGTCGCCCGCGTGCTTAAGGGGCTCAACTAAACCGTGGAATCCAGCTCGAAGTCACCGGAGATTCTGGTCCCGAGGCGTCGCCCAGCGCAGGCGCGCAGCCGGGCCAAGTATGACCGGATCTTGTCCTGCGCGCGGGAGACGCTCGTGGACTATGGCTTCGAGTCCTTTACTTTCGACGAAGTCTCGCGCCGCGCGGAAGTGCCGATTGGCACGCTCTACCAGTACTTCGCCAACAAGTACGTGCTGATCTGCGAGCTCGACCGCCAAGACACCGCGGAGATGTTGGCTGAGGTTGAGCGCTTTTCCCAGCGCGTTCCGGCCCTGCAATGGCCGGACTTCCTCGAAGAATTCATTGACCGCATGGCTCGTGTTTGGCGCAACGACCCCTCGCGCCGTGCGGTGTGGCACGCCGTGCAGTCCACACCCGCGACCCGTGCCACGGCCGCCGACACGGAGCTCAGCCTGCTCAAGCCCATCGCGGAAATCATCGAGCCTCTTGCCCAGGGCATGGACGCCGACGCCCGTGTGGAGATCGCCGCCTTCCTCGTCCACACCGTGGTTTCCCTGCTCAACTACAGCACCATGCGCTCCGAGGAAAGCTTTGATGGCGTGGTGGAAGAGATTAAGCGCATGCTCATCGCCTACCTCTTCGCTATTGCCACGAGCGCCTAGCCACACCCAGCGAAGTCAGGTGCGACCAGGCGTGTTTAGCGCGAAAGGTACACAATGGCGGTGGCGTAATCACCATCGTGGCTAATGGACAGCGCCGTGGAAAACTCCCCCAGGGATTCCCGCGTGAGGCGGGCAATCTCACCACGCAACTCGAGTGCTACTCGCCCCCACGCATCCGGGCGGACCTCAATCTCCGCCCAGTCCACGGCCTCCTCCGCTAGGACCGGCGGACGCCCGTAGAGCGCTTGCGACCACGCCTTAATGAAGGCCTCCTTCGCCGCCCAGCGCCCCGCCAGGTGCTGCGCGCGGGCAGCACCGCTCAGCCCCCGGGCCTGCGCCACGCGCAATTCGGAGGCGCTGAAAACCTGCGCGAAGCGCGTGCCGGGAAGCTCCAGCTGCTGGGCAAAGGACGGAATGTGCACCAGGTCGGTGCCCACGCTCACGCCACTTTTTGTCATGCGGGCAAGCTTAGCGTGCCAGCTCCTGTTTGAGCTCCTCCAGCTCGTCGCCGCCCGCCATCCACTGGGTCAGCTCCGGCAACGTGACCTCCTCCTTGGAGGCGTCCAGCGACATCTGCCCCACCGTGAGCACGATGAAGTGATCGCCCACGAGGTAGGCATGCTGCGGGTTGTGCGTAATAAAGACCACGCCCATGCCGCGTTCGCGGGCGGCGTCGATAAAGCGCAGCACCATGCCCGACTGTTTCACGCCGAGTGCTGCGGTGGGCTCGTCCAGGATGATGTAGCGCGCGCCGAAGTAGATGGCGCGGGCAATCGCCACCACCTGGCGCTGGCCGCCGGAGAGCGCGGAGAGTTCCACGGAGACGTCGCCAAGCTCAATGCCCATCTCGGACAGCTGCTCGTGCGTAATGCGCTTCATCTCTTCCTCGCGCAAGCTCCCCAGCGCCCCGGTGAGTTCCTGGCCCAGGAAGAAGTTGCGCCACACCGACAGCGAGGGAACCAGCGCCAAATCCTGGTACACGGTGGCAATACCCGCGTCGAGGGAATCGCGCGGGCTGGTGAAGTTCACCTCTTCCCCATCGACGGTGATGGTGCCGCCGGTGGGCTGGTTGAGGCCGGCGAGGATCTTGATCAGCGTGGACTTGCCCGCGCCGTTATCACCCAGCACGCAGGTCACCGCGCCCTCTTTCACAGAGAGGTTGATGCCGCGCAGGGCGTGGAAGTTGCCGAAGGTTTGGGAAATATCGTGCAGCTCAATCATGGTTATCGCTTCCTCGTAAAGTTGGCCACCGAGGTGTTCGTCAGCACGGCAAAGAGCAGCATGGCGCCGAGGAAGAACTTGAACCAGTCGGGGTTCCAGCCGGCGTACACGATGCCTTGGTTCGTCATGCCGAAGATGAGCGCGCCGATGGCCGTGCCCACCGCCGTACCGCGCCCGCCGGTCATGGAACATCCGCCAATGACCGCGGCGATGATGTAGAGGAACTCGTTACCAATGCCCTGGCCGGCCTGGATGGAGTCGAAGGCAAAGAGGGTGTGCATGCCCACGAACCACGCCGCGAAGCCGACGAGCATGAACAGCGCCACCTTGACGCGGCGCACGGGAACGCCGACGGCGCGGGCGGCTTCATCATCGCCGCCCACGGCGAAGATCCAGTTTCCCCAGCGCGTCTTGTACAGCACCCACGACGCAATGGCGACGAAGAGGATCCACCAGATGACGGTGGCGCGGATGCTCAAGCCACCGATGTGGATGGTGCCGGCAAAAATGACGCGGGCCGAGCTGAATCCTTCCATGTCAGCGATGGTCGGGGTGGCCACCTGGCCGGTCACCAGCTTGGTGATCGCCAGGTTGAGGCCCTGCAGCATGAGGAAAGCCGCCAGCGTAATAAGGAAGGAATCGATCTTGGTGCGCACCACGAGGAAACCGTTGAGCGCACCGATGGCCAGCGCGGTCAGCAGGGATAGGCCCACGCCCACCCACGAGTTGAGGTGGAAGTTGTAGTTGAGCATGGTGGCCACGAGCGCCGCGGACGTCACCGCCACGCCGGAGGACAGATCAAACTCATTACCAATCATGAGCAGGCCCACCGCCAAGGCCACGATGCCCAGCGTGGAGCTGGCGTAGAGCACCGTGGAGAAAGCCTCAACCGAGCGGAAGGCGGGCGCCACGATCATGAAGAGGACGAAGATAACCACCGCGCCGAGCAGGCTGGCCAGCTCCGGGCGGCGGATGAGGCGCGCGAAGCCGCTACGGCGGGTCAGGCGGGTATCGGCGGGGTGTGATTGCACCTCGTCGGATGCAGTCGTGGCTTCGCTCATCGCAGACCTTCCTTAGCGGATTCGGAGATGATGTCCACGTTGGTGGAATCCACGAAGGAGGGGCCGGTATAAACCGGGCGGCCGCCGCCCATGGTGGATCCGTTGCGGTGCGCCAACCACAGCGAGTCGACGGCGAGGTAGCCCTGCATATAGGGCTGCTGGTCGACGGCCCACTGAATGCGCTTATCCGCGATGGCTCCGACAAGCTCGGCGTTGGTGTCGAAAGTGGAGACCTTGGCCTTGGAGGAGGCGTCGGCAACCGCGTCGGCGGAGCGCATGGCCACGGAGGCCTGCAGCGCCATCACCCAGTCGATGGAAGGATCCTGGCTCAGCTTCGCGTTAATGGTGGACTGCGCGGCGGTCAGATCCTTGCCGTTGACGTACAGGAGCTCAACCTTGCCGTTGTCCAGCCCCTTCTTCACGCCGGCGCAGCGCGACTCCTGCGAGGAGTTGCCTTGCTCGTGGATAACGCACAAGACGTGCTTGGCGCCATCATCCTTGAGGCGCTCGCCGGCCTTGGTGCCGGCGACTTTTTCTTCCTGGCCGAAGAAGGCGCTCATGCCGTACTTCTGGTAATCATCCATGCCGGCGTTAAGACCGACGGTGGGGATGCCGGCATCGGAAGCCTTCTTGGCCACAGGCCCAATCGCACCAGAGTTGGGCATGGTCACGGCGATGCCATCCACGCCGGAGTCGATGGCGGACTGCACCAGGTTTGCCTGGTTGGGCGCTTCCGGGTCGGAGGAGTAGCGCAGCTCGATATTGTCCTTGCGGGCGGCATCCTCCGCGCCCTTACGCACGAGGTCCCAGTAGGTATCCCCCGGCGCGCCGTGGGAGATCATGGCGACGACAAGACGCTCGGTGTCGACGCCACCGGCTAGCTCGCCGTCAGCGTCGGGGCGGGGCGCGCCACCGGTGGCCGAACATGCAGTAAGCACGGCGGCGGCAGCGACCGAGATGAGACCTAGCAGTGGTTTCTTAGCATTTTTCACCCTTGCATGGTGCCCCAGGTGGAGGGACTTCTCCAACCCATCTGACCTGCTTCTTTATCGTTCCAGAGGGTACAAGCTGGGGATACTCCACGGTTTGCTACCCCCGTTGAGCCGTGCTTCCTCCCTTCGGATCCAAGGTGCCTCCGCGCAGGCGCGCAGACTCGCTCAACAGCACCGCGGCCTCGCGTTCAGCTACCTCGGCGGCTGTGCCCGCCCCCAGGTTGCGGTTCATCGGCCGCTCGTACAAGGCGGGCCCGCCACGCATGGCCTTTTCCAGGCGCCGCAAGCCACACCGCTCCCGCTCGGCGGCGGCTGAGCGCCATGCTTCGGCCTCGGCCTCACCCCGCTCACGAACCAGCGCGGCATAAAACGCACCGGGGTGTACAAGCGCGATGAGGGCGGAGACATGTCCGAAGCCCAGGGAGGTCACCAAACCTGCCTTCGGCGGGGTGCGGCGCAGGTCCAACGGTTGGCGCAGCCACACCAGGTGCGCGTGGCGGCGCAGCACGGGGTCAACGCAATCAAGCGAACGATTCGGCGGGAGGACTCCACTACGCAACGCCTGAGTCAGACCGATGAGCTGGAAGGCGGCTGCACCGCCCTTGGCGTGCCCGGTCAGGCTCTTCTGCGAAACCACATACAGCGGGTTGCCGGGGCTGCGGCCAAGCGCGGCGGCGATGCGCTCGTGCAGGTCAGATTCGTTGGGGTCGTTGGCGTTGGTGGAGGTATCGTGCTTCGACACCACCGCGATATCGTCCGCGCCCACGCCGAGGGCCTTCAGCGAGCGGGCCAGGCGGGAGTCCTGCCCACCCCGCGCCGCCGAGAGCGCGCCCATGCCCGGCGCGGGGATGGAGGTGTGCGCGCCATCGGCGAAGGACTCGGCAAAGCCCACCACGCCAAGCACCGGCAACCCCATCTCGGCCGCGAAGGATCCACGGGCGAGCAGGATGGTTCCGCCGCCTTCGGATTCCACGAAGCCGCCGCGGCGGCGGTCGTTAGCGCGGGAGAAGAAGCGGTAATCAATCCCCTTCGCCGCCATCTCCGCGCTATCGGCCGTGGCCGCCATGTCACCGAACCCGGTGATTCCCTCAATCGACAGGGCGTCGATGCCGCCGGCCACGACGAAGTCCGCTTTGCGCAGGCGCAGCTTGTCGACGCCCTCCTCCACCGACACTGCCGCCGTGGCACAGGCGGCCACGGGGTGCACCATCTGGCCATAGCCGCCGACATAGGACTGCATCACGTGCGCGGCAATGACGTTGGGCAGCGCTTCCTGGAGGATGTCATTGGGCCGCGGCTGGGCCAAGAGCTTATCGACGTACAGCGAGCGCAGCGCCTCCTGGCCTGCCATGCCGGTTCCCTGGGTGGAGCTCACGCGCGCCGGGTGGATGTGGGCTAAGAGCTCGGCGGGGCTAAAGCCCGCTGACAGGAAGGCCTCCACAGCGCACACGAGGTTCCACAGGGCGAGGCGGTCGAGGTTATCCACCATGTCCGCGGGGATGCCGTAGACCTGCGGGTCGAAGCCCTCCGGAATCTGGCCGCCCACAAAGCGGGTCATGGCCACGCGGCGCGGTACGCGCACCGACGAGCCCGCGGCCCGGGTGACCTGCCATTCATCCTCACCGGTCGCATCAGTGACGCGGCGCAGCGTAGTGCCCTCGCAGCTGTCGACGAAGCTGCGCGCCGTCTCTTCGTCCTGCACGGTGAAGCTCAGCGGCTTCTCCAAGTAGATGGTGGTCAGCTCGGGCGCGAGGTTATCCACCATGGGCAGGTGCGGGCCAAAGTCATCGTGGAAGCGGCGCACACCAATCCCGGCGAGGACCTCGTCGTGGAAGCGCGCGTAGACGTCTTCCTCGGCTACCTCCTCTCCTTCGGCCGTCAGCCATCCGGCTGTGCGCTCATCCCAGCTGATGAGCCCGCGGCTCCAGGCCAGCTCCAGCACTCCGGCGGCGGAGAGCTCACCGCCGACCTCCGCCTCATAGCGAGTACGCGATGAACCCAGCGGGCCGAGCTCGCCGGCCCCGACGATGACCACCATGTCCTCGAGGGACTGCGTCACCCCGTTGAAGTCTGGGCTGGTGCACTCGGCAGGCCTGAGCACGTTCGGCAGGGCTTTTACCGTTCGCGGCGTTTTCTCTTCGCGCAAACTAGCGGCTGCGCTCGATGCGTCGGCAGTCTCGGGCTGCGCCGCGCGGGCCAGCTCTGCAAAGTCCAGCTCAGCCTCGGCCAGCCCGCCGGTGAGGTCCACGCTCAGCGGCGCCTGTGCTGCTTCGGCGCGGATGCGAGGGGAGGCGGTGGCGTCGATAAGCTGCACCGCCATCTCCTTCGCCGAGAAGGTCCGCACGCCGCGGGCCTCCACCTGCTCAACCAATGGGTCGTTGCCGCCCATCAGCCCGGTGCCGCGCACCCACCCGATCTGGGCATGCACCAGCGAGGTGCGCGCGCCCCAACTGAATTGCTCGGAAGACCAGCGGTTAACCAATGCATCGAGGGCCGCCTTGGCCTCGCCATAAGCGCCATCGCCGCCGAAGCGCCCGCGGTTGGGCGAGCCCGGAAGCACCACGTGCAGCCGGTGGCCAACATGTGTATCCGCGCCTACGCCGGACAGCGACGCGATGAGCTTCTCCACCGACCACAGCAGCAGACGCATCTGGGACTCCGCCCCCGCCCCGGCATCCGCAAGAGTGCCGGCCACACGCGGCGCGGCGAAGGGGAAGAGGAGATCTGGCACGTAAGCAGGCTTGAGCTGCACAGACTTTCCACCGACGGTGGCGGTGCGCTCCGCCGCAATCCATTCCGCAAGCGCGTCCACGTCCGCGAAGGAATTAAGGTTCGCCGGAACAACCCATAGTGCTGCCGCGCCGACGGCACGGCTGCGATAGAGCTCCTTATAGAACTCGAGGCGCTCGTGGCTTAGTTGGGAAGTCGTCGCAATCACGGTCGCTCCTTCCGCGAGCAGCTCGCCGATGAGCTCGGCGGCAATCGAACCCGGCGAGCCACCCGTCATCACGGCCATCTGCCCGGCGAAGAGCAATCCGTCGGCCGGGGTGCGGGCATCGCGGGTTAGGTCCTCATAGCCGAAGTGCTCAGCCAGGAGCGCAACCTCCTCACCGGTGCCCAGCACGTCCAGCTCGGGCTCTGCTTCCCCGGCGGCGGCCGCGCGGGCGATGTCCTCGCGGGCGCTGGCCCAGCGGTCGTCGAGAAGCACTGCCTTGCGCGCATCAAATGCGGGGGCGACCTGTCGCTGCCAGTCCGGGCCGAGCTCCGCTGCAACGAGCTGCTCCAGCTCCGTGGGCGAAGCGCTGTCCCCCTGCTCAGTCGGGGTCTCCTCGCGCCCCAGGGCGGCGAGTGCCGCGCGGGCGGAATCCTCCAGCGCCGCTTCAAGGCGCTCGGTATAAGTGCGCACCGCCTCCGGGTCCACGGTCTCGTGTGGCATTGGTGCTGCGGCCTTCTGCAACGAGACTCCTTCGCGCTCGCCGGCGGCGTTCACGGAGGCGTCGATGAGCGCATCGAGCTCAGCAACCGACGCCACACCGGTCATGGGCAAGCTGGCCAGCTCCCCGCCGCGCAGCGACGAACCCTCGCGCGTGCCCAAGACCAGCTGTGCAATAGCGCGATCGGCCCAGCCCGAGCCCAATCCCCAGGTATTGCTCACGCGCTCCGCCACGTAGCTCGGCTTCTTGCCCGCAGGCCCGGTCAGCCGGGTGAGCGCCTGCGCGACGTGCTCCGCGAGGACCTCCCCAAACGTTGCGTAGCCCGGTGCGCGCTGCGCCACGCTCTCCGCCAGCTGCGAGATGGGTGCGTCCGCGGCATTCTCGATGGCGCTGATACCGAACTCCACGCCGAGGTCAACGAGCAACTGGTTGCGGCGGGAGGACACGCCTTCCACGAGGGTTTCGATGGAATCGGTCGCCGCCATCTGATCAGGCCGGACCTTCGTCCACAGCGCGATGAGCATCTCGAGGGCCTGGTGCACGCTGAGCGGAAGATCCTCGACGGCGGCTGGGGCCTCCTCGCGCGGGGCGTGCACGGAGTCTTCCCGGTGTGCGCTCTCGGATGGCTGCCTCGACTCAGGCTCATCTGCCTGTGCTTCGACGGCGTCCGCAGAATCCTGCGCTGCTGACTCGGGTGCCGTCTCGGCGTCTTCGGCAAAGACCCGCCCACGGTCGCGCTCGTAGTTGAGTACCTCAATGCCTGTGCTGCCCGCATACTGGGGAAGCCGCAGGGTTTGGCCCAGCATGTTGGTCAGCGTGGGCGCGGTGCCAACGCCAACCTCGATGAAACGCTCCACGCCGAGCCCACCAAGGAGCAGGTCCTGGGTCTCTATCCAGCGCACTGGGGAGGCAAACTGCCAGGCCAAAAGCTCGATGAGCAGGGTTCGGCCCAGACGCGCCGGGCTCGCCACGGCACCATCGAAATCCGCCAGGATCTCCTCGATAGGCTCCGAGTCCACCACTTCTGCGATGGACTCCACGAACTCACGGCTCAGCGCAAAGGGCCGCGCCACGAGGTTTGGAATATAGCGCCCCACCAGCACGTCGAGGTTGATTTCTGCAGGGATGAGTGCATCGAGGTGGGCGCGGAAATCCGCCACGCCGCCCTCTAAGCGGGAGGAGTGGAAGGGCACGTCAATCCCCGGGATGGGGATGACGGCGCGTTGCCCGGGGGCGCGGTGCTCGGCGTCGCTCGCCAGCGCATCCAGGCCCGCCTTCGTCCCGGCGACCGCGTATTGACGCCCGGCAATATTGTGGTTGACCACTTCGAGGAACTCACCCGTCTCCGCGGCCATGCGGGCGACATGGGCGAAGGCCTCGCTCGCGCTCATCTTCATCTTGTGCGGGCGCAGCGCCGCCAAACCATAGAGGGACTGGCCAGCGGAATCGCGCTCGACCAGTCGGTGCATGGTCAGCCCGCGGACATAAACGATGTCCAGGACCGCCTCCAGCGACAGGACCTCGGCATAGGCAGCCAAAGCGTTGTACTCGCCCACCGAGTGGCCAGCGAAGAAGGCACTGTCTTCGAGGACCCCAGCTTCCTTGAGTGCTGCGATCTGTGCGCAGCCCAGCGTCGCCATGGCCACCTGCGTGAACTGCGTCAGGTAGAGCACCCCGTCCGGGTGCGTGAAGGTCTCACCATCCACCACCACGGTGTCGGGGTTGTGGCGGACAATCTCCAGGATGGAGAAGCTCAAGCTCTGCCGCGTGTGCTTGTCCGCGCGCTCCCACACCGCACGCGCCGCTGCGGATTCCGCATAGTCCTTCACCCCCATCCCCGGGGACTGGATGCCCTGGCCGGGGAAGGCATAGAAGGTGGTGGGGCTGCTCATCGTTGCTCGCGCCTGTAGCACCGGCACGCCCTGGCTGGTGGCGGTCACGCTGCGGACCTCACCGTAGCCGCGCCGCTTGTCGACGCCCACCCGTTCCACCTCAAACTCCACCTCACTGCCCGGCAGCACAGGTGCAAGCCAGGTAGCGGACCAGTCGAGGACGCGGGCACCGTCGAAAGCCGCGGCCGCCTGCGCGAGCGCCGAGGTCCACATGCCGTGGACGATGGGGCCTTCACGATGTCCCGCCAATGCCGCCGCGTTCGATGACAGGTGAATGGGATTCCTATCCCCCGTGACCACGGCGAAAGGCAGCAAGGATTCCGGTGCCACCACGCTGGTGCGGTGGCGGAAGGAGCGCGGTGTCTCACGGACCAAAGTCGCTGCTGTCTCCGCCCCGCTTTCTTGTGCACCAAAAGTCGTGGCGCGCGCGAGCTCGAGCGCGGCGTCACCGCGGCGCCCGGTGATGAGGAAGCGCTCATGCATCTGTGCAAACTCATGTTCTTCTCCGCGCATGGCTGCAGTCACGCCGACAGAAACGTCGACTACGCGCCCCGACGGTGTATCGCGTACCTCCTCCAGCTCAGCGGTGTAGCGCAGGTCCAAAGGCTCGGAGCCCGGCGCGGCGCTGGCGCGAAGCAGCTCCCAGGTATCTGGTTTGAGGCTCAGCGAGTGCTCGAGGTGGACCAGGTCAAGAAAGCCCTCCACCACCGGCTCCCCTGACTGCGTGTGGGCACCGGCCAGCACAGCGAAGGTGGCCGGCCAGGCGAGGCCGACGAGGACATCGGGCGAGACAGTAGCGCTCATCTCCCCGCTGGTCACCGCGCTGTAGTGGGCGATGTCGGTGGTGCTGAGGTGAGCGCTGACCGTCGCGGTCCCAGAGCTAACGTCCGGAAGGTCACCGCCGAGGGCCTGGCGCAGCAGCTCCCGCATGGCGGTCTCGGCATCCTCGACCCTAACGAGTGGTGAGGCACCCGGAATGCTCGGCGGAGTGATGCGAACACGCATCGACGCATCGGAGTGGAAAGGAACGGTCAACCACATGGCCTCCTCGCCCGCAGCTTCCAGCTCGGCGCCATCAAGCCCAAGGCGCAGGGGGTTGGGCTGCTCGCGCCCGGCCCAATTCAGGCTCGGGGCGCGGCGGATGAGCTCTTCAGTGCTGAAAGCGGGCTCGCCAGAGTCATCGTCAGTCCCGTCGAGAAGCGCAAGCGCCGCCTGCTCGAAGCGGCCGAGTATCTGTGCCACCGGCTCGTTGGCCTGCGCGATTCCCTCAACGGCTGACGTGCCGGGGATGATGCAGACCTCGTCGGCCTCGTAATGCTCATCGTGTGCCTGCCACAGGGTGTCGCGGCGCCAGCGGCGGCGTACGTCAGCATCGATGACCGGCACAAAGTTTGCGGGTTTGCCGGGACCATCCACGAGCTGAATGAACCACGCGGCGTCGGTCGGGTGCAGCGCCGCGTCACCGTAGAGTTCGGTTAGCTGGACAACTGCCTCAGCCGGGTTCTCGCGGTCAACCTCAACGCGCAGCTCAATCTCGCCTTGATCGACCGGGTTAAGTCGGGCCTCAGCCCGCGCCACCATGCGCGTGAATCGATCAAACCAGGATTCATCAACCCAGCCGTCCAGGTAGGACAGCTCAAGGTAGCGCTGCAGCCACGCGGAATAGGACATCTCATCGAGGTCGCCGAAGTAGGGCTTGCACGTGCGCCCGATGGCCTCAATGATCTCCGCGCGGCGCGCCTCCACGGCCGGGGCGTCACCGGCCACCTCATCCAGCAGGCGCCCGGCGCGAGCAAAAGAGTTGTCCAGCTCATGGATGTCCGCGCCCAGGTCCGAGCGGCCCGACACAACGTCCCCGCTGTGCGCGGCGACAAGAGCCTGCTTCACCGACTCGCATGCGGTGGACTCCTTCGCCGCCATGGCGGCGGTGCCCACCATGATGGCATCGACGGGTGCTGCGGGCAGGCCGAAGCGCTGCGCCCACGTACCCAGCAGGTACTCCGCGCCACGCGCCGGGGTACCAATTCCCCCGCCAACGGCGAGGAGGACATTGTCGCGCTCACGGATCCGCGCGTAGGTGGCAGCCAGAACATCATCGAGGCCTTCTAGGGAATGGTGGCCACCGGCCGCGCTACCTTCCAGCTGCACGATGACGATGGTGCGAGGGAGAGCATCCGCGATGCGGAGAACCTCCTCCACCTGCGCCGAAGTTCCCGGCTTGAAAGCGACCCACGGGATGTTCGCGGCGTGGAGCTTCTCCACCAGCTCTACCGCCTCCTCCACAGGAGGAATGCCGGCGGAAATCACCACGCCGTTGATGGGTGCTCCTGCGGCGCGCGCTCGCAGAATCGAGTTTGGCCCCTCAATCTGGCGGCGCCACTGGGAGGCCGCGAGGTACAGCGCATTGAACTGGGCGTTCACCCCTGGCTTTAGCAGCCGGCGCAGGGTATGCAGGTTCTCCTGCAGGATGTCATCGGTGTGCTGACCCCCGCCGGCCAGCTCCGCCCAGTGCCCGGCATTGGCGGCTGCGGCAACAATGGCCGGGTCCACCGTGGTGGGGGTCATCCCGGGGAGCATGACCGGTGAGCAACCAGTGGCCTGCGTAAAGGCAGTCACCAGACGCCCGTCCGCCACGCGCGGTGCCCACTCGGACCACGCGCGTGGCAGAACGGGTGCGTAGCCCGGCTCCACGAGCCGAGCCAGTCCTTCCGCCGTCCCCACGGCAAGCGTGCCCACGCCGTGCCCGGCAACAATGTCCCGCGTCAACGGCTCCACCCCGCGGGCGGGCCCGATTTCCAAAATCCAACGCGCCCCGGTCTGAAGCGCTGTGTCAACGCGCTCGGGCCAATCCACGTAATCGGACAATACCGCCCGCGCGAGCTGCGCGGTGGGCTCAGGATCCAGTCCGATCCGGTCCGCCCAGATTTCCACCTGTTCCACCGCACACTGCATGGTGGGATGGTGGAAAGCGGCTGACACGTCAAGGTCGGAAACGGTAACTGCGGCGGGCTTCCCTTCCTCCCCTTCCGCCTGAGTCGCGTCCTCTTGCAGCGCGTCCTTCACCCGGGAAAGCTCAGCCGGTGTTCCGACGATGACGAAGCGCCCCCGCCCGTTATCGAGTCCGATATGGGCGCCGGCGTCGCGTAGTTGCTGCTTCGTCGCGCCGGTCACCGCCGCCATGGGCGCGCCCTGCGGGGTGCGGACCAGCCCAGCACTGCGTGCGGTTGTCTCCAGAGCCGCGCCGATGAGGCGTGCCAGCGCCAGAGCCTCGGCTGGGCTCATGCGTCCCTCAACGACCGCCGCGGCAAGCACGCCCTGGGAATGTCCGATGCTGGTGACGGCATCCTCGAGTTCTATTCCCTGCGCACGCAGTGATTCGAGGACCGCTAGCTGCGCGGTGAGGATGCCGGGGGTGGAAAGCGAGGCGTCGGCAAGCGCGTGCGCCCACGCCGGCTCCTCGTCTGCCCAGGCCAAAGGGGCAAACCCGTGCGGAGCAGCAGCCAGAAGCTCCTCCTCCAGCGGGGCGAGGAGTTCCTCGGCCGCGGAGAGGAACGCCGCTATCATGGGTCGGACGCCGGTGGCGAGGGCATCGCGCAACGTCGGCAGCCAGGCATAACCCTGACCGGAGAAAGACAGCGCAAAGGGCTCGGAGCCCAAGCGCGCAGACAAAGGCGACAAAGGCGCAGAGACGTGAAAATCAGACACCTGCACTACTCCCCCAAGGTGTGGGCGACGAGTTGAACCGCCTCTTCGAGGGAAAACTGGGCCTTCGGCTCAGGCGCATCACAAAAGACCTGGCAGGCGTGGTCCGGGACAACCTCGGCCGAGCGCGTCAGACCGCGTTCAGCGAGGTACTCGTCAAAGAACATATCGATACTCATACCGTGTGCCGATTCTACCCACTAGGATCAATGCGTCATGGCCTCTCGTACCCCGTTCTTCATCGCCGCGCTGCTCAACGCCGCGGTAGCAGTACTAGTGGCCATCGGCCTTATCCTCCCCGCCCCAACCGAACCTACGCCCGAGCGGCCCAGCTCCACTACGTCAGCGGCGCCCACGCAGAAAGGCCCAGCAGAAGAACAAGCCGAAGAGGCCACACCCGCGCCAAGCATTGCGCCGGACATCGCCGAAGCTCTCGCCGCCTTAGAATCCTTGGAGGTCAAAGGCCGCGCGCCCAAAACCGGCTATGAGCGCGAAGAGTTTGGCCAGGCGTGGTCCGATGACGTCACGGTGGAGTTCGGCCACAACGGCTGCGATACCCGCAATGACATCCTTCGCAGGGACCTGGATCCAGAGAGCCTTGTTCTCAAGGAAGGAACTCACGACTGCGTGGCGCTTTCCGGCACCTTGCACGATCCCTATTCGGGCCAGGACATTGAGTTCCAGCGCGGGGCGCAGACATCCCGTGCGGTACAGATCGATCACGTTGTGCCGCTTGCCGACGCCTGGCAGAAAGGCGCCCAGCAATGGTCACCAGAAAAACGCCGCGACTTTGCTAATGATCCCCGCAACCTCCTTGCCGTCGATGGTCCCCTCAACCAGCAAAAAGGCGCTGGCGATGCCGCCACGTGGCTGCCACCTAACAAAGGATTTCGCTGCGAATATGCGCGCCGCATCGTAGAGGTGAAGGCGGCCTATGAAATCTGGGTCACGGCGGCGGAGAAGGATGCGCTCCGTCGGCTACTGAATGCTTGCTGAGTATTTTTACCCCTTTTAGATGCCCTGATACCCCTCCCACTACCCCCGAAATTATGCGCATAATATTCACTCACCCCTAAACGGTTATGCAGGGTTTTCGGCGGCGGGAACCTTGGTGCGCACTGCACCTACATTCCTCACGCCCGATAATTTCTATAGGCCTATTAATATGTAATAAATGCAACCTACGGACGTGCAGGTGATACCCCCCATGAAACAAAAACAATAAATCTTTCCCTCCTGTCTCACATTTCTTTTAATATGTGACACAGCACCTAGCCTGAGGTCTAGGTCACATGGATGCCGTGAGTTTTCACGGCTCCATACTTCCCAAACCCGTTGAGACCACACCCTGCGAAGGAATAGTGATGTTCAAGTACATCATCAAGAAGACCGCCAGCTGGCTGGTAGTCATCTTCCTCGCGACTAATATCGCGTACCTCCTGGCCGCAACCTTCCTTGATCCCCGATCAAATTATGTCGGCCGCAACCCACCGCTCGGGCCGGAAGAAATCGGCCGCATCCTCACGCCACTCGGCCTCAACCCGGAGACCCCTCTCATTGAGCGCTGGTGGGGATGGCTGTCCAACATCATCTTCCACTGGGACTGGGGTACCTCCCCTCTCGGTGACCCGGTCAGCGCACAAATCGGGCACCGCGCTCTCGTCTCGGCACAGCTACTGCTCGTGGCCACGATTCTCTCCGTCGTCATCGGCGTCGCCCTCGGCGTCTACACCGCCTCCCGCCAGTACAAGGCGGCCGACCGCTTCTGGCAGGGAGTCTCCATCATCACGATGAACACGCACGTCGTCGTGGCCTCCATCTTGGTCGTCGCCGGTGGTCTGTGGATCAACCGCGTGACCGGCCACCGCGTAGTCTACGTGACGGGCGCTTCCAGCCTCGGCGTCGAAGGCTTCTTCCCCAAGCTGCTGGATATGGCGCAGCACCTCATCTTGCCGTCCATCTCGCTCATCATCATCAGCTACGCCGGCTACCACATGATGCAGCGCACCTTGCTGCTGGATAACTTGAACGCCGACTATGTGCGCACCGCCCGGGCCAAGGGCCTCACGCGCTCCCAGGCCATCCGCAAGCACGCCCTGCGCACCTCCATCATTCCGGTCGCAACCTCCGTGGCCTTCTCCGTTCCCGGTATCTTCACCGGCGCCATCATGACGGAAACCATCTTCGCGTGGAAGGGAATGGGCCAGTACTTCATCGAAACCATCAGCCGCAACGACGTCAACGGCACCACCGCCGTCGCCGCATTCGGTGCCGTCATGATTGCCTTCTCCGCAATCCTGGCTGACCTCGTCGTCGTCGCCCTCGATCCGCGAGTAAGGGTGAGCTAAATGTCTCCAGAAAAGAAATCTACGTCGCCACGCTCCGAAGCGCGCCACACCGAGCGCCACCGCCGCAACGACCTCGCTATCGATACGGCAGCTGATAACCTCGGCGTGCGCCCGCATGCCGCCACTGCGGACTTTTCACCGCAGACCGAACCCAGCGCACAATCCGCACTCGGCTCCGGCGTCGACGTCGATGACGCACAGCGCAAGCAATTCTCCAGCAGCGATTTCCGCGGCACCTCCAAACTCAAGCTGTACGTTCGCCGCTTCTTCCGCAACAAGGCAGCTGCCGTCGGACTCGTCATCTTCGTGCTACTCGCGCTACTCTCCATCTTCGGCAGCTACCTCACCCCGTGGTCCTTCGACGAGCCTGACTTCTTCAACCTCTCCACCGGGCCTTCCCCGGAGCACTGGTTCGGAACCACGGACTCCGGAAACGATCTCTTTGCGCAGACCGTCCACGGCTTGGGCCGCTCGCTGATCATCGCACTCATCGTCTCGCTGGCTTCTACCCTGCTGTCCGCCTTCATCGGCGCGGCCGCGGCCATGTACGGCGGCGCGGTGGAAAAGGTCATCCTGGCAGTCATTCACTTCTTGCTGGCTATCCCGACCTTCCTGCTCATCGCCCTGGTGGTGTCTGATTCCGGCGGTGACTGGAAGCTGCTCATCGTGGTGCTCATCGCCTTCGGCTGGATGTACCCGGCGCGCGTCATCTGGGCCATGGCGCTCAGCGTGCGCGAGAACGACTATGTCCGTGCCGCCGACTACATGGGAGTCTCGCGTCTGCGCACCATCTTCCGCCACGTGGTTCCCAATATCGGCTCGCTGCTCATCATCCAGGCGGCCCTGGGCGTGGTGTCCACCATCATGTCGGAGACCGCACTGTCCTTCCTGGGCTTGGGCGTGAAGCTTCCCGACGTCTCCCTGGGCACCCTCCTGGCCGGCGGCGCCAACGCCGTCGAGGCCTCGCCCTGGCTCTTCTACTTCCCCGCAGGCATCCTCACGCTGCTGACCGTCTCCATGGCGTTCATCGCCGACGGCCTGCGCGATGCCATTGACCCCAACTCGAACTCCGGAGGCCGAGCATGACCCCGCAGAATACTGCACACACCGCCAACGCCGTCCCGGCCCGCCGCGCCACCGACTCCACTGCATCCACCGAGCCGGTGCTGTCCGTGCGCAACCTCACCGTCACCTTCCCCTCGGAGGCCGGCTCCGTCCACGCGGTGCGTGGCGTCGACTTCGACCTCATGCCGGGCCGCACCCTGGCGATTGTGGGCGAGTCAGGCTCCGGTAAGTCCGTGACCTCTTTGGCCGTCATGGGCCTGTTGCCCGACTACGCCAAGGTGGAAGGCTCCGTGGTCTATGCCGGCACCGAGCTCATTGGCAAGTCCGACAAGGAAATGTCGAAGATCCGCGGCAAGGATATCGCCATGATCTTCCAGGATCCTCTCTCCTCCCTGACCCCGGTGTTCTCCATCGGTGACCAGCTCATCGAAGCCATCCAAACCCACCGCGATGTCTCCACGAAGGAAGCGGAGAAAGAGGCCATTCGCCTGCTCGAGCTCGTCGGCATCCCGGAGGCGGAAAAGCGCGTGAAGTCCTTCCCGCACGAATTCTCCGGCGGCATGCGCCAGCGCGTCGTCATCGCTATTGCCATGGCCAACAACCCGCGCGTCATCATCGCCGACGAGCCCACCACTGCGCTCGACGTCACCATCCAGGCCCAGATCCTGGAGGTCCTCAAGGTGGCCCAGCGCGAAACGGGCGCCGCGGTCATCATGATTACCCACGACATGGGTGTAGTCGCCGGCACCGCCGACGACGTCCTGGTCATGTACGCCGGGCGCCCGGTGGAGCTCGGTGATGTCGACACTATCTTCAACAACCCCAAGATGCCCTATACCGTGGGTCTTCTCGGGTCGACGCCGCGCGTGGACAAGGCCACCGACGAACCACTGACCCCCATCGTGGGTACCCCGCCGCAGCTTATCGACGTCGCCGCCGAATGCCCCTTCGCGGACCGCTGCCCGGTGGTGAAGGATGAGTGCCGAACCTTGGAACCGGAGCTGCGCGCGCTTGACGACGTCCCCGGGCACTTCGCCTCCTGCCTGCGCTCCGATGAGATCGAGGACGGCACCATCGGCGGCGAGCGCATGTACCCGTTGCCGAAGATTTCCGCCGATACCCTGGGCGATACTCCCTACGAGCAGCGGCCGGTTACCTTGGAGGTCAAGAACCTGGTCAAAGACTTCCCGCTCATCAAGGGAGCAATTCTCAAACGCCGCGTCGGCACAGTACACGCGGTCAAGAACGTCAGCTTCGACGTGCACCAGGGCGAGTGCTTTGCCATCGTGGGCGAGTCCGGCTCCGGCAAGACCACCACCCTGCTGGAAATCATGGACCTCAACCCGCCAGAGGGTTCCACCATCGTGGTCAACGGCACCAACACCTCCGGTTTGAGCGCGTCGGCGCGCCGCAAGCTGCGCAAGGATATCCAAATCGTCTTCCAGGACCCGATGAGCTCGCTCAACCCGCGTATGACCATCCGCGAGATCATCGCCGAGCCGCTGGAGTCGCTGGGGTATGAGGGGGACGTCGGCCAGCGCGTGGCCGAGCTGATGCAGCTCGTCGGTCTTGAGTCCCACCAGGTGGACCGCTTCCCCGGACACTTCTCCGGCGGACAGCGCCAGCGCATCGGCCTGGCCCGTGCTCTGGCCACCAACCCCTCCATCGTGGTGCTCGACGAGCCCGTTTCCGCCCTCGATGTGTCCATCCAGGCCGGCATCATCAACCTGCTGCACGACCTGAAGAACCGCCTGGGCATCTCCCTGGTCTTCGTGGCCCACGACCTCTCCGTGGTGCGCCACCTTTCCGACAAGGTCGCCGTGATGTACAAGGGCGACTTCGTGGAATACGGCCCCACGGACGAGGTCTTTGACAACCCGCAACACGCCTATACCCGCGCGCTGCTCTCCGCCATCCCGGTGCCGGATCCAGCCGTGGAACGTGACCGGGTACGCGAGATTTACCAGCCCGCCGAAACCCCGGCTTAGCAAGACTTATAACTAAATACTCACCTTTGTCTCCATGTTTCCTCTCGAAAGGACACACACATGAATATGAAGCTCCGCAGGACCGCCCTCGCAGTGGTCACCGCCTCTGCCCTCATCCTGACCGGCTGCGCCTCCGATGGCGGCTCCGGCTCCGATGGATCAGGCAATTCCGCCTCCGGCGAGAAGCTCGACGTCAAGCTGGACGGCTCCTACAACCCCAAGGACCGCTCCGAGCTCAAGGAGGGTGGCGAGCTGCGCTTGGCTATCGACGAGATCTCCCAGCAGCAGAACACCTTCCAGGCCGACGCCACCTCATACACCCTGAGCCTGTGGAAGTACTACAACCCGCAAATTGGCCTCTTCGATGGCGCGGGGGAGTTCCACGTCAACAATGACTACATCACCGACGTCAAAGACGAAGAAAAGGACGGAAAGACTGTCGTCACCTTCACCATCCACGAGAAGGCGCAGTACAACGACGGTACTCCGATTGACTGGAAATCCTTTGAGAACACGTGGAAGTTCAACAACGGTGAGAACAAGGACGTCAACGTTAGCGCCACCGACGGCTACGAGCTCATCGAGTCCGTCAAGCCGGGTGAGAACGACAAGCAGGCCGTCATCACCTTTAAACAGGCCTATCCGTGGTGGCAGGGTCTGTTCAACGTCCTGCTCCCGCCACAGGTTGACTCCGCGGAGAAGTTCAACGAGGCCTACCTGGGCAAGGTCCACCCGGAGTGGGGTGCGGGCCCGTACAAGGTCGAAAGCGTCGACTTCAAGAACGGCAGCGCTACCTTCGTTCCGAACGAGAAGTGGTGGGGTGATAAGCCATTCCTAGACAAGGTGACCTACCGCCAGATGGAGGACCAGGCCTCAATCAACGCGTTCAAGGCCGGCGAAATTGACGCCACCGGCGTGGCCAACAAGGAACGCCTGGCGGCCGTAAAGGACATGCCAGACGTTGAAATTCGCACCGCCATGACCCCAGGCAAGAACCTGTACACGCTCAACTCCAAGAACGAGATCCTCTCTGATATCAAGGTGCGCGAAGCCATCATGACTGGCATCGACCGCGCCACGCTCTCCGGCATCCGCTTCAACGGACTCAACGGCTACACCGAGGACCTGCCAGGTTCCTTCAACCTCTACCAAACCCAGAAGGGCTACGAGGACAACGTTGGCGCGGTCATCACGTTCGACCCGGAGAAAGCTAAGTCGCTCCTCGATGAGGCCGGATGGAAGGAAGGCAGCGACGGCATCCGCGAGAAGGACGGCAAGAAGCTGTCCATGCGCTACACGCTGCTGGGAGATTCTTCCATCAGCAAGGCCATGGCCACCGCCACCCAAAAGATGATGAAGGATATCGGCGTGGACCTGAAGGTGGAGGAACGCCCAGTCTCTGACTTCTCCGAGATCACCTCCAAGTACGACTTCGATATTCTGCCTATGGGTTTCTCCTCCGGCGATCCCTTCGGTGTCGCTTACTTCGGCCAGACCTATCGCACCGGCTCCCAGCTCAACCGCTCCGGCACGGGCACACCAGAACTGGACAAGAAGATCGACGAGCTATCCCAGATCGCTGACCCAGACGAGCAGATCAAAAAATCCAATGAGCTGGAGAAAGAGGCCCTTGCCCAGTACGGCATCATTCCTATCTTCAACGGCCCGACCATGGTTGCGACCCACCCCGATATCGCAAACTTCGGCGCCAACTCCTTCGCCGTCATCGAGGTGGAGAACATCGGCTACACCAAGTAAGTAACGGCCGCCTAGCACCACCCAAGGCAGCGAAAGAGGGCCTTCCCCAAGCGGGAAGGCCCTCTTTTTATGTGCTGAGCTTAGTCTTAAGCGCTGTGCTTAGTTATTGCCCTTGTTGAGCTGGTTGCGCAGCTGGTCAAAATAGTCGCGCGCGCTCTGCGGCTGGTTATTGCCCTGCGGCGGGGAAGGGAAGCTCGGAATCTGGCTAAAGCCCTGGCCCTGCTGTGGTGCGTTCTGCACCTGCTGCTGTGCTTGTTGCTGCGCGCGCTGCGCCTGCTCCATCATCTCAGCATCGCGGCGGGCGCGCTCGTCGCGCTCATGGCGCTCCTGCTCCTCGCGGCGGCGACGTGCAGCACCGGAATCCTCACGGCTGTGCTTGTTGTCGGACAGGGAAACCGACGGCTTCGGCGCTTCATTAATAGCGTTGGTGGACAGCAGTGCGTCGCGCATACCGCCGAAGAGATCCTGCATGCCGCCCGGATTAGACGGCATGTAGAGCACATTGGTGTGGGCGCGGTCGGCCACGTCTACCATGGCGTCGAGGTACTGGGAGACCAGCATGAGGGTCTCGGGGTTCTCTTGCACGCCGGCAGCACGCAGCAGCTCATACTGCTGGGCAATACCTTCGACGATCTCCTTACGCTGGTCAGCCACACCGCGACCCTGCAGCTTCTTGGCCTCGGCAGCACCTTCGGCCTCCTTGACCACGCGGATCTTCTCGGCCTCTGCCTGGGCAACGGCCGCCTCGCGCTCACGCTGCGCCGCGTTAATGGAGTTCATGGACTCGCGCACGCGGGCATCCGGGCGGATATCGGTGACCAGGGTATTGACGAAGTTCCAGCCATAGGCGGCCATGTTATCGCGCAGGGACATCGCCACGTTGCGGGCGATGGTGTCCTTGGATGAGAAGGAATCATCCAGGTTCATGTTTGCCACGGAGGAGCGGACGTTGTCCTGAACGTAAGCCACGATCTGCTGCTCGTGGTTGGACAGGGTGTAGAAGGCCTGGCGCTCGCTGCCTTGAACTACCTCGTACTGCACGGCAACGGGGATCTGGACGAAGACGTTGTCCTTGGTCTTGGTTTCCACCATGACGTCGAGCTGACGGATCTGCAGGCTGATCTTGGCGCGCACGCGGTCGACATAAGGCACCTTGAAGTGCAAGCCCGCGTGAGCAACGTTCACGAACTTGCCCATCCGCTCAATGATGGCGGCCTCCTTCGTCCGGACGATGTAGAAACCGTCGAAGGCGGTGGCAATAATAATTAGAAGAATCACGCCGATGACGATGAGTCCGCCCATAGGCTTATCCTTTCTGCTTCGGTTGGATTTTCCTAACCAGTTTGCCACACGGTGACCACCACCACATCTTGGGGGAGATTGCTCCCCGAACGCACTCGACGCCCGTTAACGCTCGTCAGCCGCCCGGAAGAGCTCGCCCAAAATCCCCGCGCCGTCTTCGCTAATACCGTTGTGCTGGAAGCGGTTGGTCACCACCGGGCGCAAGTCACGATAGGTCTCCCCCGTGGCAAGGGAATCTTCGAAGGGCACGAAGATATCGTCAAGGTAGATGGCGGCGGAGGCGGTCACGGGGGCGTCGGCAAGCACGGCAGCATCGTACGGCGAGCTTACCCACTCGTGGGCGGCGAGTTCCTCGGCGGCCTGCTTGAAGGGGCGCAGCGCCGGGTCCTCGTCGAACTGCCAAGGGAAAATGTGCTCGCCGGTCAGATAGGTGCCTTCCTCGGCGAACTCGGGGAATTCCTCGCGCACGCGGTGCGCCGCCCAACCAGTCACAGCCTGGCCGCCGACGCCACCGTAAATGGACTCATGAATCGCCGCGTAGAGAGGACCGGCCTGGAAGCTCACGCGGCTACCGACGTTGTTGAGGAAGTCCGAACGCAAGCGCTTCTCGCCGTTCACGGTGCGGAAAGGCTCCTCCAGCAGGTAACCCAGAGAATCGAATCCGGTACCGCGGCCCAGTTCGATGCCGATAGTGCGGAAGCGGCGGGAGGACAGGCGCTCCCCTGTCGGCAGCAGCTCTTCCGAGTTGTCCAGGTGGTGGATGAGCTCCTCGATGCGTGCTTGAGCCCACGGGAACTGGGCATAGAAACGTTCGTGACGCACCTTGAGCTTGGCAAAGGTCGTGCGGTAGAGATCATCCGCACCTTTGGTCAGGGTGGGCAGGCCGCCGGTAAGGAAGGCGCGGCCGATGGAATCGGGGAACATCGAAATATAGGCGGTAATGATGAAGCCGCCAAAGGATTGGCCGTAGAGATCCCAGGAGTCCTCGCCGAGGTGCTCGCGCAGGTGCTCGGCATCGCGCACGATATTCTCCTGCCGCAGCTGCGCTAGGCGCGCAGCGCTGCGATCCTCAGCGGGGCTGAGCTCATCGATGCGGTGGCTGCGCCCAGTGCCGCGCTGGTCCATGAGGATCCAGCGGTAGCGCTCCAGGCCTTTCCCGATGAGCCCGGTGGCACCCGTCGGCCGCGGTGCCGGGAAACCCGGCCCGCCCTGGTTATAGAGCAGCGCCGGGTAATTCTCACCGCCCGGCGGGATGATCTCCCGGGCGTAGAGCTCGAACTCCCCCGCGGCTGGATTGTCATAGTCCCAGGGGACGGTGATGGTGTGTTCCTTGATGGTGTGGCCGAAGCGTTTCATGCTTCTAGTAGACCACGAAACCTTCCTTGCGGAACACCTCGCGAATCTTCTCCACGTCTTCCGGCTTCGGCGGCTTTGTATCCTCCAGGGTGTACGGGTAGCCCAGCTCGTGCCACTTGTCCGCGCCCATGTTGTGGAAGGGCAGCACCTCGACGCGCTCAACGTTGCTCTTCCAGCGGGAGACAATGTTGGCCACGTTGGCGACATTCTCGGGGCTGTCGGTAAGCCCCGGCACCACCACGAAGCGGATCCAGACCGGCTTGCCTATGGCGTTGAGGCGATCCCCAAAGTCGATCGTCGGCTGCAGCTCGCGGCGGGTGACCTTTTTATAGGTCTCCTCGTCACCAGACTTGACGTCGAGCAGCACCAGGTCGATGTTGTCTAGATCCTCATCGCGCAGGCGCGCGCCGAGGTAACCCGAGGTGTCGATCGTGGTGTGGATGCCTGCATCGTGGACTTCCTTGAGCAGGCGCCGCGCGAAGGCGATCTGGAAGAGCGGCTCACCGCCCGAAATGGTCAGCCCACCACCGGAGGCCTTGAAGACGGGCTTATAGCGCTTGATGCGCTTGACCACATCCTCGATGCGCTCCAAGGTTCCGACCTTCATCTCCATGGTGTCGGGGTTATGGCAATACTGGCAGCGCAACGGGCAACCCGACATGAACATGGTCATGCGGGTTCCGGGTCCATCCACGGCCGTCACCAGCTCCCAGGAGTGCACGAGCGCGACATCGCCAGAGCGGCGGGCCTGCATCAACTCCGGGCGGGTGTAGCCCTCGAGGTCATTATCCGTTCCTAAACCGGCGGCGGCGCCGCGCACCTTCTCCCCTTCTTCAGGGTTGAGGTGCACGACGCCGGTAATGCCATCTGCCATTTAGGAGCCCTGGTGGAAGGTACGGGAGATGACGTCGAGCTGCTGCTCGCGGGTGAGCTTCACGAAGTTCACCGCGTAGCCGGAAACGCGGACCGTGAGGTTCGGGTACTTCTCCGGGTGCTCAACGGCGTCCTCCAGGGTGGACTTGTCCAGGACGTTGATGTTGGCGTGGTAGAGGCCCGAGTTCATGTTGTTGGCGGTGCGGCTGGCCTTCATGGAAGCGAGGCGCTCGTCGAAAGTTTTGGTTGCCATGTTGTGTTCTCCTTAGGAAGTGGTGTGGATGTGGTCTATTCGGAATCCATGATGAAGCCGGCGTCGAGGACGCCCACCAGGTTGGTGATGCGCTCCTCCGGGGTGCGGCCCAATCCGGACGGGGTGATGGTGTTGGTCAGCGAGATGCCGTCGAGTGCATCCTTGTAGTCCAGCTTGCCTACCGACAGCATGGAGGCAACCATGCCGTGGCTATCCGCGCCGTTCTCCGGGTTGGCACCCGGCGCGAACGGGGTGCCCGCCTCGTGGCCGGACGGGAAGGCACCGGTGGCCTTGCCGTAGACAACGTTGGAGGTAATGGTCAGCACCGACTGGGTGGGGATGGCGTTGCGGTACATCGGGATGGCCTTAATCTTCTCCATCACGGTGTGAACGATGGTGGCAGCGATGTCATCGGCGCGGTCGTCATCGTTTCCGTAGAAGGGGAAGTCACCTTCCGTCTTGTAGTCCACGATCAGCCCGGAATCATCGCGCACCGGGTAGACCTTGGCGTACTTGATGGCGGAAAGCGAGTCAGCCACGATGGACAGGCCGGCGATACCGCAGCCCATGGAGCGCACGATATCGGAATCATGCAGCGCCATCTCGATGGCCTCGTAGGCGTACTTGTCGTGGCAATAGTGGATGATGTTGAGGGCCTCAACGTAGGTGCCCACAACCCAGTCCAGCATCTCCTCGTACTTCTGCCAGACCTCGTCGAAGTCGAGCGGTCCATCGCCCTTGATGGGCTCGTAACCGTCGACGACCTGCTTGCCACTGACCTCGTCGCGGCCGCCGTTGATGGCGTAGAGCAGGGCCTTCGCAGCGTTGACGCGGGCGCCGAAGAACTGCATTTGCTTGCCGACGGCCATCGGGGACACGCAGCACGCAATTGCGGCGTCGTCGCCCCACTGCTCACGAATCTGCTTATCGGACTCGTACTGGATCGAGGAGGTCTCAATCGAGATGTGGGCGCAGAATTCCTTGTAGCCCGCCGGCAGCTGCGGATCCCAGAAGATGGTGATGTTCGGTTCCGGGGACGGGCCCAGGTTGATCAGTGTCTGCAGCAGACGGAAGGAAGTCTTGGTCACCATGTGGCGGCCATCGTCGCCAAAGCCGGCATCGGACCAGGTTGCCCAGTACGGGTCACCGGAGAAGATCTGGTCATAGTCCTCGGTGCGCAGGAAGCGGACGATGCGCAGCTTGAGCACCAGCTGGTCGATGATTTCTTGGGCGTCTTCCTCGGTGATGATGCCAGCGGCAAGGTCGCGCTCGAAGTAGCAGTCGAAGAATGCGGAGAGGCGGCCGATGGACATGGCGGCGCCGTCCTGGGACTTGATGGAGGCCAGGTAGCCAAAGTAGGTCCACTGGACTGCCTCGTGGGCGGTCTTCGCGGGCTTCGAGATATCGAAGCCATAGGACTCAGCCATGACCTTGAGCTTCTTCAGAGCCTTGATCTGCTCGGCGTGCTCCTCGCGGTAGCGTGCCCAGTGCTCGGAGAATCCGATATCACCGACTGCGTGCTTGGATGCCTCCTTCTCAGCGATGAGGTAATCCACGCCGTAGAGGGCCACGCGGCGGTAGTCACCAATGATGCGGCCGCGGCCATAGGCATCCGGCAGGCCGGTGATGATGTGAGAGGAACGCGCTGCGCGGATGCGCGGGGTGTAGATATCGAAGACCGCGTCATTGTGGGTCTTGCGGTAGCGGGTGAAGATCTTCTCTACGTCTGGGTCAACTTCCTTGCCGGCCTCAAAGATAGCCTGCTTGACCATGCGCCAGCCGCCGTTGGGCATCATGGCGCGCTTCAGCGGAGAATCCGTCTGCAGGCCCACGATGACGTTGTCGTCCTCACAGATGTAGCCGGCCGGGAAAGCATCGATATCGCTCGGGGTGTGGGTGTCCACGTCGAAGATGCGCTTCTGGCGCTCGATGGACAGGTAGTTCTCCTCCAGGTGATTCCACACATTCTTGGTCTTCTCGGTGGGTCCAGCAAGGAAGGAGGAATCCCCGTCATAAGGGGTGTAGTTGCGCTGGATAAAATCACGAACGTCAATGTTCTCAGTCCACGGGCCGGGCTCGAAGCCCTTCCATGCCTCGAACTGCACGGACTGTTCAGTTGCGGTGGTCACTATATTGACTCCCTTCGTAGTTCACACGACGCGTAATGCTTAGTCGCAGAAGGGCTTTAGGTGACTTCAATTCACGGGCAATTCGGTCAACCCGTCCGTCACCGAACCCCTCTCTGTAGCCCATAGTAGGGGTAAAGACGCACAAGCTCATATCGGCAAATGCGGGCCGCGCACCACCAAGGGTGCCAGTGTGAGCACTGCACAGGTCAGCTCCGTCATAGGTAACGGCCGTACGGTTGGATGCGGGGGTAAAGTACCCCCTGACGTGGCCTTTCCCACACTTTTTGGGGCGAGCTCTTGGTGCGTGTCCTTGCCGCGCTCTATTGTTATGCGCAGTATCCTCGTCTCGCTTTTTAGCAAGGAGCCTCCCCGCGTGTCCGACATCGCAACCGCCCCTCAGCCCACACACCCGGTCGACGCCGTCCCACCAGCCCCGAAGTTGGCAGCGCTCGGACTCCAGCACGTCCTCGCATTTTATGCTGGCGCGGTCATCGTCCCGCTGCTTATCGCGGGCTCGCTGGGGCTGGATGAGGCCACAACGATCCACCTCATCAACGCCGACCTGTTGACCTGTGGTCTGGCGACGTTGATCCAGGCGGTGGGCGTCGGCAAGCACATCGGCGTTCGCCTGCCCATCATCCAGGGTGTGACCACCACGGCGGTCAGCCCCATCATTGCTATCGGACTCAGCGCGGGTGACCAGCCGCTGCCTACGATTTATGGCGCAATTATTGCCGCCGGTATTTTTACGTTTTTCGCCGCGCCGGTCTTTGGACGAGTGCTCAAATACTTCCCGCCGATTGTCACCGGCACCGTGCTCTTGGTCATGGGTACATCGCTGCTGGCGGTATCTGCAAATGACTTTGTCAATTACGCCGACGGGGTTCCGGCCGCGCGCGATCTGCTGTATGGCTTCGGCACGCTGGCCATCATCATCGTGGTTCAGCGCTTCTTCCGTGGCTTTCTGGGGACGCTGTCGGTGCTGCTTGGTTTGATCATCGGCACCGCTTTGGCGCTCGTGTTGGGTGATACGTCCTTCGACGGTGTGCGTGAGGCCGACGCCATCGGCATGACCACGCCTTTCTATTTCGGCATGCCGCGCTTCGACATCATGGCGATTCTCTCCCTCATCATCGTCATGATCATCACCATGGTGGAGACCACCGGCGATGTTTTCGCCACCGGTGAGATTGTAAAGAAGCGCATCAAGCGCGATGACGTTGTGCGCGCCATCCGCGCCGATGGCCTCTCCACCACCCTGGGCGGCGTGATGAACTCCTTCCCGTATACCTGCTTCGCGCAAAACGTCGGCTTGGTTCGCCTGACCGGTGTGAAATCGCGCTGGGTGGCAGCATCGGCAGCCGGTTTCATGATCATCCTGGGACTACTGCCCAAGGCCGCCGCCGTGGTGGCGGCTATCCCCTCCCCGGTGCTCGGCGGTGCCTCGTTGGCGCTCTTCGCCAACGTTGCCTGGGCCGGCCTGCAGACCATTGCGAAAGAAGACATCACCGACGGCCGCAACGCCGCCATCGTTACCACCGCGCTGGGCTTGGCCATGCTGGTCACCTTCAAACCGGACGTAGCCACCGCCTTCCCGGAGTGGGCGCAGATCTTTGTCTCCTCCGGAATGTCCATCGGCGCAATTACGGCGATTCTCCTCAACTTACTGTTCTTCCACGTCGGTGCGCAGTCGGGTGATGATGTCAGCCGCCTCGACGGCGCCGGCGTCTCCCTTAAGGAGCTCAACGAGATGGAGCGCGACAGCTTCGTCAGCGCCCTGCGCCCGCTCTTTAACAACGAGACCTGGCCGCTTGAGGCCGCCTGGGAGCTGCGTCCCTTCCAGGACGTCAGCCAACTGCGGGAAGCAATCCAGGTTGCGGTGCTCACCGCCCCGAGTGAGAAGCACCGCGCACTGATCCACGACTACCCGGCGATGGATGAGCTGCTGCTTGTCGACGCTGACTCGGCCGCCACCATCTCCGCCGACCGCGGATCCTTGGCCTTGGATGACCTCGATGATGTACAGACGCAGCAGCTTATCGACGTTTCAACGGCCTACCGCAAGCGCTTCGACATGCCCTTTGTGGCATACCTGGACACCAACGACTCGGCCGACCGCGTTATCGATGCGGGCGTGCGCCGCTTGTCCAACTCGGATGAGCTGGAACAGCGCGTGGTCTTGAGCGAAATCATCGAGATTGCCAACGACCGCTTCGACATCCTCCTCGCGGACGCCAACCCAGTTCGGGCTTATTGGGACCGCAAGTTCACGGAGGTCGAGTGACCAGAAGTCACTCGACGTAGAAAAGGTTCATTCCACGTACAAGGCCACTCGACGTTAATAGGTTCATTCCGAGTAGGAGAAGGTTCATTCCGCCTTCAAGGTCACTTGGCGGGCGAAGGTTTGTGGAACTCCATGGTGACCTGGGCTTCGGAGTCCACTCCGCGAATGATGCCTTCATAAAAGCTGCGGGCTTGGTCTTGTAAGAGCTCGCGGTTGTCGTTGATGTCCTTGCGCTTCTTATCGGCGCTGAGGACGTCCGACACCGTGGATGCAGCGTCGAGTGGCTGCGTGGTCCAGCTGAGAACTCCGTTGTTCTCCACGGCGGTCTTAAACTCCTCGTCGGTGTGCCCGATGAAGATGAAGTCCGGGATGTGGACCGTGTAGGAATGCTCGCCGGTTTCGGTGACGCTCACGTCCTTACCCTCAATACCAAGCTTGGCTTTGTAGGAATACTGCACAAACTGGGTGCGGTCGGTCCACGGAACCCTCACGCCAAATACCTGCCCAGCGGAAGACTTCTCTGTGAGTCCTTGGATACCGAGGCTAAGCAAGACGACTTGCTCCTCGCGCTCGACTGCGTTGATTACCTGCGAATTGGTTGACTCTACCGGCGCGGTATACACCTCTTGTGGTTGGCGCACGGCATACACACCTAAACCGGCACAGGCGAGTGAGAGAAGCACCACCAACGCGATGAGCGTGGTGCTGAGTTTGCGAGGAGACATGAGGCTTAGCCCTTCGTGCGTAGTAGAGATAGCTACGCTCCAGATTAGTCTCCGCAGTTTTAGTACACGTCACCTGCAACCACCGAGATGAGAGCCTGCTGCTCAGCGAAAGCAGCAAAAGCCATTAACAGGGTGTCGATATGCGTGCGCAGGTGACGATCCATGACCACCGACCCCGACTTCCGAAGGCGTTCTTCGGCGGCTCCGTTGACGTCGCCAAGCACCAGCACAACCTGGCCGGGAAGAACACCAGCGAATTCTGTGGCGTCGACAATCACGCCGTCGCACGCACGCGCTTCCGCTTCGCTACCGATCCACCGGACAGAGACTCCTTGCGGCGCATAAGCGGCGATGTCATCTGCGAGCCGTTTGCTCATCATAAGCCCAAGGGTTATGGTCTTGCGCATTTCAATCATCTTCCTTAATCGTGCTTGACGTGGCTTTTTGCCTTGACAAGCTACAGATTAAAGATTGAAGCGTTCACCAACCATGGTCATTTCATGCCGATACAATCAAGCCCATGGACAAGGAAGAACGCCAGCGCAGAATCATTTGGGCCGTTGACTCAGGAAGCAAAACGGTCAGCCAATTACAAGAACTCACCGGAGCTTCCGCTATTACCGTCCGCCGCGACCTCGCGGCGCTGGAAGAAGTAGGGGCCCTCGAACGATTTCACGGAGGAGCGCGCCCCGCGGTTCGAAGGGGCGCCCGCTATCCCCTGGAGGTACGCCGAAAAGAGGATCCCGCCGGCAAACGGGCGATTGCTGCGGAGGCTGCCCGCCTCGTTGAACCAGGCTCCTGCGTGCTCGTTGACTCAGGGACAACACCAACTGCCGTTGCCCGCAATCTCGCCGGCATGGACATCACAGCACTAGCGATGTCCCTGTACGCGGGCGCAGCATTAGCCAAGACGCCGGGCAGTGACGTCATCATTCCCGGCGGAACCGTCAACAGCGACGATCTTGCGGTGTACGGGGCGGAAGCGGTTGAAACAGTCCTGTCTATGCGCTTCGACCTCGCGATTGTCGGAATCTGCGCGTGCACTCCGTCGGTAGGCCTTATGTCCCCGAACCTCACCGAGGCGACCATTAAGCGGGCCTATTTCCAAGCCGCCCGACGAGTCATCGTTGTCACCACACCAGAGAAATTCACGCGCATGTCAGCCCACCGCGTGGCCACATTTGATCAAGTAGACACGGTCATCACAACGACTGACCTATCCCAGGATCTAGCCCAGGATGTGGTCGATGCCGGCGCCAACCTCACGATGGTGCCGGTGGAAGGCGCCTAAAGCTGGAACTTTTCGACGATTTCAGTGCGACGCTTGTGCTCCATCCAGAAGGACAGGAACGGGACAACACCGGCAAGCGCCGTGGTGAACAACTTGCTCACCGGCCACATGACACGCGGCCCAAGAACCAGGATGGAAACGAGGTAGACCATATAGGCCACGCCGTGGGCTTGGGCAATGAGCGTGGCCCACGACGGCATTTCCATGCCTACGCCGTACTGCAGGATCATGCGCACAACCAAAATAAGAAGGAAGATACCGGTAACCGTGGCGGCGATGGAAAAGAACTTCAGCGGACCACGGATGCGGGCCTGGCGGTCTGGGTGGACGGCGTTGCTCACTGAGTTGCTCATTAATTCTCCTCTTCGGTGCCGCGACGGCGGCGCTGTTTGTTCATGGCGTTGAAGGTTTCCACATCAACCTGCGGCCGAGGTGGCAGGAAATCCTCGTCGATCTTGGTCACGGCTTGTTCCTTGGTTGACCTCACGCTCTTTGCTTCATACTGAGCTGGTTCTTCTCCCCGCTCGAGGGCTTCGTTCTCTGCATCGATACGCTCATTCTCGTAGCGCATAGCGGTGCGGTATGCGTAGACCACGAACACCGCGAAGAGCGGCCACTGGAAGGCGTATCCCAGATTTTGGAAGGTTCCCGAGCCAGAGCGGAACCGAGTCCACTGCCAATAGGCAAGGAACAAAAAGAGCACGACAAAGAACACGATGAGGACGATGTGCCACCATCGAACCTTCATCCGCTTTTTCGGTGCTGGGTTGGTGCTCACCCACAACAGCCTACCCACCACGCCGTGAAAAGTGGATTTCCTTCCGCGGCCTGCTGCCCTGTAGGCTAGTGGACGTTGCGCAGAGAAGGTAGTACTCCGCAGCAACAAAACCAGCGCCCGTGGCGGAATTGGCAGACGCGCTAGATTTAGGTTCTAGTGTCTTATGACGTGTGAGTTCAAGTCTCACCGGGCGCACAATTTCAAACCCCGCTCGGCAAATTTCGAGCGGGGCTTTTGTTATTCCCAGTTCCGCGCGCTTAGGCTTGCCCGGCGAGGGCCGCCAAAGGTTCGCGCAGCTGCGCCAGTGCGCGGCCGCGGTGCGACACCGCGTTCTTTTCCTCCGGGGACATCTCCGCGGCGGAGCGGGATTCACCCTCGGGCTGGAAGAGGGGATCGTAGCCGAAGCCATTTTCGCCCTGTGGAGCGGTGAGCAAGGAGCCTGGCCAGCGGCCCTCCACCACGTGCTCCTGGCCATCCGGGGTCACCAGCGCGCAGACCGACACGAATGCTGCTGCGCGACGCTCCGCGGGCACGTGGGACATCTGCCCCAACAGCAAACGATTATTCGCTTCATCGTCGCCGTGTCCGCCCGACCACCGGGCCGAGAGCACACCAGGCATGCCGTTGAGTTCTTCCACCGCGAGGCCGGAATCATCCGCAATCGTTGCCAAGCCGGTGTGCTGCACCCCGGCGCGCGCCTTAATCAACGCGTTGTCGGCAAAGGTGCGGCCATCCTCCACGGGCTCCGGGTAAGCCTCCACCGCGGAAAGCGGGAGCAGCTCGATGCCCGCGATGCCGGCGTCGGCGAGGATCTTCTCTAGTTCCTTGAGCTTCTTGGCATTATTCGAAGCGACGAGGAGCTTTACCATCCGAGGGCCGCCTTTTGAGCGTCGATAAGCTGGGCGCAACCAGCCTGCGCCACGTCCAACATGTCATTGAGCTCCGCGCGGCCGAACAAACCGTGCTCGCCGGTGCCCTGAATCTCAACGAAGTCTCCGCCTTCCTGCATCACCACGTTGAGATCGACCTCCGCGCGGGAATCCTCTTCATAGGGCAGGTCGAGGCACACGTGGCCGTCGATGATGCCGACGGAAACAGCAGCGATGGGATCCAGCAGCGGCTCGCCCGGGACGACGCCTTCCTCCTTGAGGTAAGCAATCGCATCAGCAAGCGCCACATACGCGCCGGTGATCGACGCCGTGCGGGTACCGCCGTCTGCCTGCAGCACGTCGCAATCCAGCTGGATGGTGTTCTCCCCCAGCTCAGACAGGTCCACGGCGGCGCGCAGGCTGCGGCCCACCAGGCGGGAAATCTCGTGGGTACGGCCCTTGACCTTGCCCTTCATCGACTCGCGCGGCATGCGCTCGTGGGTTGCAGAGGGCAGCATGGCGTACTCAGCAGTCAGCCAGCCCTCGCCGGAATCCTTCTTAAAACGCGGCACCCCGAATTCCACGGAAGCCGTACACATGACTCGGGTGTTGCCGAACTCCACCAGCACCGACCCAGCCGGATTGGTGGTGAAATTACGGGTAATGCGAACGCTACGGAGTTGGTCGAGCGTGCGACCATCAGCACGAGTGAAATCAGTCATGCCCACTACCCTACCGCGCGTGTTAAAAGTCGAGCTCCATCCCAGCGGCGCCGACGACGATCTCTCCGTCGAACTCGCGGGCAGCGGCGGCATATGTTGCGGCGACATCGCCCCACGGCTGTAGGTGAACAAGCACGAGCTTCTTTACCCCTGCCTCACGCGCTAGGCGCCCAGCTTCTGCTCCCGACATGTGCATGTCTGGAGCCTTATCCTCCGAAGTCTCGCCCCATGCAGCCTCGCAGAGGAAAGCATCCACGCCTTGGGCAGCCTCAACGAGTGCGGGCGTATAAGCGGAATCCGCCGAGTAACACACAGTTGCGCCGGTCTTCGTGTGCTCGACCCGCAGGGCATACGTTTCTACCGGGTGCACGGTACGGAAAGGCGTGATGTAGACATCGTCGACAAGCTGGCGCTCACGGTCCACCCAGGGACTAAACGCAAAGGAATCACTCATATCATCCACCCCATCCGGGGCATCCGATGACAACCGGCCCAAGTGGGTTTCAGTCGCCGCCGGGCCGAGGCAAAAATTGCGAGAAGCTGCCGGGGCCGTGGGGTGGAAACGGCGCCAGACCATCAGCGACGGGAAGTCTAGGCAGTGGTCAGCGTGGAGATGCGTTAATGCCACGTGGGCATCGCAAGGATCCTGGAGTTCCTGCAGGCGAGCAAGCGTACCCGGGCCGAGGTCCATGATGATGGACGGAGCCGAGGGGAATGACAGGAGGTAGCCAGAGGCCGGATTACCCACAGTGGGCACCGACCCGGAACAGCCTAGGATGGTCAGCTTCATGCGTTCAATAGTTCCACGAAACAATGGGGGATGCGAGATTTGGCTCGATTGTACATCTTTGCCGGTGCTAAATCTTGGGTCCCAGGAATCGCGTAGCCAAACGCTCGAACGCCGCGTGGTCACCAGTGCACTCAAAACTGCGGGTTGGCACTTGCCCCGCCGGGGCAAGCATGTCCGTCTTGGTGAGGATGCGCAAAACGTCCTTCGTGGTCTCCTCGGCGGAAGACACCAAGGTGACGTTGTCACCGATAGCGAGCTGGATGACGCCTGTGAGCAGCGGGTAGTGCGTGCAGCCGAGGACGAGTGTGTCGACCCCTGCCGATTGCAGCGGAGCGAGGTAGCCTTCCGCCACACCGAGGATCTGGCGCCCAGCGGTAATGCCGCGCTCGACAAAGTTCACAAAGTCCGGGCAAGCAACTGCCTCGCACTCGACGTTCGGGTTGACCGCAAAAAGATCTTGATAAGCACCTGAATTAATGGTGCCCTCCGTGCCGATCACGCCGATCTTGCCGTTGCGGGTGGTGGCAATGGCACGGCGCACGGCCGGACGAATCACCTCGACGACCGGAATGTCGTAGCGCTCGCGGGCATCGTGGAGGAAGGCTGCGGTGGCGGTGTTGCACGCAATCACCAGCATCTTGCAGCCACGCTCCACGAGTTCATCAGCAATCGCGGTGGACAGCTCACGGACTTGGGCAATGGGCCGCGGGCCATAAGGGGCACGGGCGGTATCGCCGATGTAGACGATGGATTCGTCGGGAAGCTGCTCAATGATTGTGCGCGCAACGGTGAGTCCGCCTACACCTGAATCAAAAATCCCAATGGGAGAGGTTGCATCAGCCATTAGTTCATCACTCCTCGAGGCGCAGGCTTAACCTTTCTCATCGGGTCATCAGAGGTGATCACCATGCCCGCAACGATGCCGCCAATGGCACCGAAAAGGTGGCCCTGCCAGCTCACTCCCTCATAGATGGGCAGCACGCCCCAGATGAGGCCGGAGTAGGCAAAACCAAGGCCTAAGCCAACGAGGAACTGGCTCAACGAGTGGTTAAAGATACCCCGCACGATAAGGTATGCCAACCAGCCATACACCACGCCCGAGGCGCCAATATGCGAGGTTCCCGGCCCGCCCAGCAGCCACGTGCCAACACCGGCGATGAGTACCACGATGATGGTGACCTCCCACCACGCCTTACGCCCGGATAGGCCAATCAGGAAACAAAACACCGCACCTGGCAGCGAGTTACCGATGAGGTGCTCAAAGTTTGCGTGGAGCAGCGGCGCGGTGAAGATCCCCCAGATACCGTTGAAATCCAACGGGTGAATGCCGTACTGCCCCAGCTCGCTTCCAAAGAACAGGAAGTTGATGATGTGGATGATCCACTCGACGGCCAGGAAGCCCACCGTTAAAGACGCAGCCGTTTTTAAACGTCCGGTCCGGGTGTAGTTCTTCGAGTCCCCCTTGTTGAGTACGGGTTGGTGCCCCGTTCCCGGTCCTGCCGGGCGGGGTTGGAAAGGGTTGGGCTCATGCGATTGCTGCTGGCCAAAGGGTCCACTCGTGGTCATAATGCCTCCAACTTTAGCAAGCGTGAGGCAAGGACTACGTCTCCAATCCCGGCCTGCGCTTCTGCTAGTCCATGATGACGTTGAGCAACGAATCCTGGCAGAAGGCCAGCCATTCCACGAGCGCATCGCGGTCTGCCCCGGGGGTATCCTGCGGCACGTCGCCAGCAGCGATGTAGAGGCGCAGGTCATTGAGGCCGGCGAGGAAAGCATGTGCCTCTTCCTCACTGATAGCCACCTCTACCCCGCCAGTGGGGCCAAGGGCGGTGTTAATCACCTGGAGATTCTCCAGCTTGGCGCGCGCGATGTCATTCTCGTGCAGCGAGCGCAGCAGCGAATTATCACCATCGAACTCCTCATCCCCTGGCTTCTGGAAGTCTGGAAAGAGACGGGCCAGTGACGGATCCTCCGGTGCTTCGGTGTGGCCAGTGGGCATGTCGAGCATGTCCGCTAATTCATCCTTCGGCGCTGACTGCGCGCGGGCGATGATGGCCTCGGAGACCGTCGCGGTGAGATCACCGAGGACTTCACGCTCCATGGGCTCGAATACGGTGGTGTACTTCGCACCACGCATGAAGGACTTTTTCTTCTTCCACGTCTGCATACTCTTATCCTGCCTGCTGCATCGTGGCCCACAGGCCGGCGACCTGTAGTTTCTTCACGTCAGCTTCAACCTTGTCGCGTTCACCCGAGGACACCGCCGCCTTACCTTCGGTATGGACTTGCATCATCAGCTCGTTAGCTCGCTTCTTGTCATAACCCAAAACAGTCTGGAACACGTAGGAAACGTAGCTCATTAGGTTGACTGGGTCATCCCAGACAATGCACATCCACGGCAGGTTTTCGCTCGTGGCGACGTCGACGTCAATCGCCTCATCCAGCTCCGGGGCGGCCATGGGCGAACTCATCACCACGACTGCGGACGTTTCGTTGTGCGCTTTCATGTCCTCTACACTAGCCAAATTTTTTCATCGCGCGAACAGTTATACTGTCTTCGACCTTTAACCTGATTGTCGTTTGCAGGTGGCATCGATGAATTCTTTCTCCCTTCCCCCAGCCGTTACTGACATTCTCGCGGGACGCCAACCCTCAAGAGAGGACCTTGTGCCTCTCGTGCAGCGCATCATCACCGTATTGGTCCTCGGTGGCACGCTCGTGACCGCCGTGCTCAGCTTGACCAGCCCCTCCGATAACGGCAGCTCACAGGATTCTGAGCCTCCCGCACCGGCGACGTGCGATTACGAGCTTCCCGACGTCCCCGTCCAACGCCAGCTCGCCACCATCCAAGATGAGCTCATAGAGGCGCTCAACACGTGGCGCAAGGAGGATGGTCTAGCCCCGCTGGTGCCCTGGATCGACCGCCAAACCGCAGCCCGCGAAAAGGCGGAGTGCAACGCGGTAACACACGAGGAAGGACCATCAGAAGAAAACGTGCAAATGGTCCAGCACCACCTTCCTTTGGACAAAGCTAGCGCCTATGAATTTGTCGAAGCCTTCCGAGCTTCCCCCTCCCACGTGGCCGCCTTGCGCGATCCCCGCATGACCACCGCTGCGGTGGGCACGGCTTACAGCGACGGCGAAGTCTACGTTGTCATTCAGCTCGAAGCATAGAACTGCTGATTTTTCGGTACGCGCTGAGTAGCATCTTCGATGTGACTACTACCTCAGACAACGTCCAGGATTCTGGGCTCGGGCCCAGCGATCGTTCTACGGCCCTGCTTACCGATAAGTATGAGCTGACCATGCTGCAGGCTGCGCTGCGCGATGGCTCCGCGCACCGCCAGGTGGCCTGCGAAGTGTTTGCCCGCCGCCTCCCCAACGAGCGGCGCTACGGTGTTGTCGCCGGCACCGAGCGTGTCCTTCGCGCAGTCCGGGACTTCCGCTTCACCGCTCAGCAGCTGGCGGAGATGGATTTCCTCGATGCAGAGACCAAGGAGTACCTGGCTAATTACCGTTTCTCCGGGCACATCGACGGCTATCGCGAAGGCGAGCTGTACTTCCCCAACTCGCCACTGCTGACCGTGCGCGGAACCTTTGGCGAATGCCTGATCCTGGAAACCGTGATCCTGTCCATCATGAATTCCGATTCCGCCGTGGCCTCTGCGGCCTCACGCATGGTGGTGGCTGCGGATGGCCGCCCCATCATCGAGATGGGCTCGCGCCGCACGCACGAGTATGCCGCCGTCACCGCCGCCCGCGCCGCCTACTTAGCCGGTTTCCAGGCCACTTCCAACCTGGAAGCTGGCTACCGCTACGACATCCCGGTCTCCGGTACTGCGGCGCATGCATGGACGCTCGCGCACGTCAACGAAGACGGAACCCCGAACGAGGAGGCGGCATTCCGCGGGCAGATCGAAACCCTCGGCGTGGGCACCACCCTGTTGGTGGATACCTACGACATCACCAAGGGCGTGGAAACCGCCGTGCGGGTGGCCGGCCCCGAGCTGGGCGGCGTTCGCATCGACTCCGGCGATTTGGCCGCTGTCACCCGCCGCGTGCGCAAACAGCTCGATGACTTGGGCAACCACAACACGAAGATCGTTGTCTCTTCCGACCTGGACGAGTTCGCCATCGCTGGTCTGCGCGGAGATCCCGTCGACGTCTACGGCGTCGGTACCTCGGTGGTCACCGGCTCTGGCGCCCCAACCGCCAGCATGGTGTACAAGGTCGTCGAGGTTGATGGCCATCCCGTGGCCAAGCGTTCCTCCTCGAAGAAGTCGCAGGGCGGGGCAAAGCGCTCCCTGCGCACCTACCGCTCCTCCGGGGTGGCCGTCGAGGAGCTCGTGCTCCCCTTCTCCGCCGAAGACCCAGACACCGGGACGCTGAGCACCCGCGACATGACGGTGCCGCTCATGCGCGACGGAGAGATCCTGGACAATCTGCCCACCCTCCACGAAGCCCGCGAGTACCTAGCCCAAGCCATCACCACTCTGCCGTGGGAAGGGTTGGCTCTGACTCGCGACGAACCTGCGGTGCCGACCCGCTTCATCGGGTTCGGCTCATAGGATGCGTGCGGGAGGCAACCGACTAGACTGACTCAAATGCAGGACTCAACGGTTGACCTCCTCGACGCCGCCGTCTCCGCCCTCGGAGGTGCGCGGCGTGCCGGCCAGGTGCGCATGGCGGAAGCCGTGACCACCGCGTTGGAAAAAGAGCGCCACCTCGCCGTGCAAGCTGGAACGGGTACGGGTAAATCACTGGCTTACCTCGTCCCTGCTTTTCGCCACGCGCAAGAGACCGGGCACACCGTGATTGTTTCCACGGCCACGCTGGCACTGCAACGCCAGCTGGTGGAACGAGATCTGCCGCGCCTCGCCGAGGCCCTCGAACCGCACCTGGAAAAGAAGCCGACCTTCGCCATCATGAAGGGGCGTTCCAACTACGTCTGCCTCAACAAGGTCTCTCGCGCCGCTGAGCTTGACGACGAAGACGCCCTGCTTGACCAGGACGCCATCTCCAGCCTCGGCCGCCATGTCCAGCGCGTCTACGAGTGGGCGGAGGACACCGAGACGGGTGACCGCGAGGACCTCGAACCGGGAGTGCCCGATCTAGCCTGGCGGCAGGTCTCCGTCACCTCCAATGAGTGCCTTGGTGCTACCCGCTGCCCGCACGGCGAGGACTGCTTCGCGGAGCTCGCGCGGCGCCGCGCGGCGGACGTCGACATCGTCGTCACCAACCACGCGCTGCTCGCCATCGATGCGGTGGCAGACATCAACATCCTGCCGGAGCACGATGTCGTCATCATCGATGAGGCACACGAGCTAGATGGCCGCATCACCTCGGTCTCTACCGCCGAGATCACCGGGCGCGCCCTCAAAATGGCGGCCAACCGCGCCAAGTCCCTCGGCACCAATGGCAAAGACCAGCGGCTGAGCGAACAAGCCAATGAGCTCAGCCAACTACTCGGTGAATTCACGCCGGGCCGCTGGACCGATCTTCCGGAGGAAGCCAAGCAGCAACTCATGAGCCTCGCGGACACGTTAAGCGACTGCCGCGAGACCATCGCCCGCGCCCCCGAAGGCGAACAGGCCCAGGATCCGGAAAAGTCTGCCGAGCGCCAAAACCTGGCCAATCACCTCGGCAGCCTCGTCGAAGCCATCGCCCGCATCCTCGACGTCTTCGCCACCGGTGACCCCGCAGCGCACGCCGACGTGGTGTGGCTGGAACGCGACGAGCGCACGCTAAACGACACCCTGGCCGTGGCCCCGCTCTCCATCGCCGGCATGTTGCACGAAAAGCTCTTCGGCGAACAGACCGTGGTGCTGACCTCCGCCACGCTTGCCTTGGGCGGGCGCTTCGACGCCATGGCCGCACAATGGGGCCTGCCCAAAGGTACATGGGACAGTCTCGACGTGGGCTATCCTTTCGACCCCGCGCGCAGCGGCATCCTCTATACCGCAGCGCACCTGCCGCAGCCAGGCCGCGACGGACTCAGCCCGCAGACCCTTAAGGAAATCCGCGAGCTCATCATGGCCGCGGGCGGGCGCACCCTCGGTCTCTTCTCCTCACGCCGGGCCGCACAACAAGCGGCCGAGGAGCTCAAGCCCACGCTCCCTTTCGATATTTATCTCCAAGGCGAGGACTCCATCGGCGCGCTCGTGGATAAGTTCACGAAGAACGAGAACTCCTGTCTCTTCGGCACGCTCACTCTCTGGCAGGGTGTCGACGTCCCGGGCCCCGCGTGTTCCCTGGTGCTCATCGACCGCATCCCCTTCCCCCGCCCGGATAATCCCCTGATGCAAGCGCGCACCGAAGCAGCTAAGGCGGCTGGGCGCAACGGTTTTATGGAGGTTTCCGCTACGCACGCGGCGCTGCTTATGGCCCAGGGAGCGGGCCGCCTGCTGCGCTCCACTGCGGACCGCGGGGTCGTCGCAGTCCTCGATAGCCGCTTGGAAACCAAGCGCTACGGATCCTACCTGCGAGCCTCCATGCCGCAGATGTGGCCGACGAGCGACCCAGAGGTTGTGCGCGGCGCTCTCAAGCGCCTGGTTGAGGCCCGCTAGGGACGGCGCAGCGCGCACACCGTAGCTGAGTCTGGGGCGACCTCGGTGAAACCGGCGTCATGCACCACCACCGCTCCCGGACGCGCACAAGCCACGGCAAATTCCTCATGGGGGATTTCGCGGACGGACAGCGCAAAGTCCTCTGCCGCCCAGTTCTCCACTTCCTCGGCGCTCATCGCCGCGGCTAACAGCATCGAACCGTGTCCTACCTGTGCTGCGGCCTTTCCCGCGCTCATGGCGAGGGAGGCATCGACGTAGATCACGGGGGCGTCGCCAAGCGCGGGCCCTGGCTCATCCTTCGGCAGGTCGGTGTGGCCGATCTGCAGCTTCGCCACGAGTGGGTGCACGTCCTGCACCGCCGAGGGGAGGAAGACGCGCGCGCGATCATCCACGGTGACGCCGGGCAGGGACTGCACATCGCGCCAGGCCTTGTTGCGTGCGCGGCGCGCCACCTTGCGGATGCGGTGCCCGTACCACTGCCCTAGGGCCTCGGCGAAGGCCCCATCCTGGCCAGCCCTATCATCGAGACAGAGCTTGACGACGCCTTTAGCCGCCGCCTCGAGCACCTCCGTGCGCGCGGGCGGATCCTGCTTGGGCAGGTTGAGCGCGATCTGCATCGCCTGAATGGTCTCGGGTTTGTTCGGGTCCTCAGGATCATCGCGCCAACTGCGCTCGCTACACGCAGCCGCAAGACGGCGATGGGCCTCGCGGAGATTACTCACTGGCAACTTCTTCCATCGGGATACCGAGGATCTGCAGAATCTCATCCATGTATGGGTGGTTTACGGAGGTATCCGCAACCTGGCGCAGCGCTGGCTTGGCGTTGAAGGCGATGCCTAAGCCGGCGGCGGAAATCATGTCGATATCGTTAGCGCCATCGCCGACGGCAACGGTCTGCAGCATGCTCAGGCCCGAATCCGCAGCGAATTCGCGCAGGAACTTCTCCTTGGCCTTGCGGTCCACCACGTCACCGATGACGCGGCCGGTGAGCTTACCGTCCACGATTTCGAGCGTGTTGGCGCGCACGTAGTCGAGGTCGAGTTCCTGTGCCAGATCTTCGAGGACCTGGATAAAGCCACCAGAGACTACCGCAACCCGGTATCCCATGCGCTTGAGGGTGCGGATGGTGGTCCGCACGCCCGGGGTCAGGCAAATATCGGCGGCGGTTTCTGCGATGACGGACTCCGGCAAACCTTCCAAGGTGGCGACGCGCTCGCGTAGGGATTGCTCGAAGTCCAGCTCGCCGCGCATCGCGCGCTCCGTCACTGCGGCAACCTCGGCTTCCTTGCCGGCGTGGGCGGCCAGCATTTCGATGACCTCGCCGGTGATAAGGGTGGAATCGCAGTCAAAGCAGATAAGCCGCTTCGAACGGCGCTGCAGGCCGGAGCGCTCGATGGCGATGTCGACACCTTGCTCGGTAGCTAGGCGGGCCAGCATGGCGCGCACAGGATCGGCAGCACCATCGATCGTGATATACAGCTCCAAGCCATTGAGCGGATAAGTGGAGAGCCCGCGGATACGGTCGATGTTGACGTTGAGGTTAGCCAGTTCCTTAGCAATGGCAGACATCTGGCTGGCGTTGAGCTGGCGTCCCAGAACCACGACGACGTGCGTCGAGCGCGGGCGTGAGGTTGACTCTTCTTCTCGCAGATCCACGTTGATGGACTGCGCGTAGATGCTCAGCGTATTTCGCAATCCCTGCTCCAAAGCCTCGAGGCGCGAGGAACGAACCCGGATGTAGGCGGACAGCGAAATCCGACCGGAGAAGATGGCTTGCTCGGCGTCGACGAGCTCCACATCATGAGAGCCCAGTACGCGGAAGAAGGCCGCCGACACGCCGGGCTTATCGGGGCCGGAGGCGGTAACAACGGCGAAGACTTGTTCACTTTGATTATCCACGGGGCTTATTATCTCACACCACGTTCGTGACCTTTTCACCTACGGCAAACGCCGCCTCCCCATCGCAGTGATGGGGAGGCGGCGTTTTCAGGAGTACTCAGCTAGTGAGTGCTTAGTGGCCGACGTGTGCTTCCTCGCGAATGCGCTTAACCATGTGCGGGTAGTGCAGCTCGAAGGCCGGGCGCTCGGAACGAATGCGCGGCAGCGACACGAAGTTGTGGCGCGGCGGCGGGCAGGAGGTGGCCCACTCGAGGGAGTTGCCATAGCCCCACGGATCGTCCACGGTGACGATCTCACCGTAGCGCCAGGACTTGAAGACGTTCCAAATCAGCGGGATAACCGAGGCGCCGAGGACGAAGGAGAAGATGGTGGAAATCTGGTTGAAGACCGTGAAGCCATCAGACTCCAGGTAGTCGGCGTAACGACGCGGCATACCCATGTTGCCCACCCAGTGCTGAACCAGGAAGGTGCCGTGGAAGCCGATGAAGGTCAGCCAGAAGTGAATCTTGCCCAGGCGCTCATCGAGCATGCGGCCGGTCATCTTCGGGAACCAGAAGTACAGGCCAGCGAAGGCGGAGAACACCACGGTGCCGAAGAGGGTGTAGTGGAAGTGAGCAATCAAGAAGTAGGACTCAGCAAGGTGGAAGTCCAGTGCCGGGGAGGCCAGCATAATACCGGTCATGCCGCCGAAGAGGAAGGTTGCCAGGAAGCCCATGGCGAAGATCATCGGGGTATCCCAGGTGATGTGGCCCTTCCACATGGTGCCGACCCAGTTGAAGAACTTCACGCCGGTCGGAACCGCAATGAGGAAGGTCATGAAGGAGAAGAACGGCAGCAGAATAGCACCGGTCACGAACATGTGGTGAGCCCACACGGCCATGGACAGCGCACCGATTGCCAGCAGGGCGAAGACCAGACCGATGTAGCCGAAGACCGGCTTGCGAGCGAAGACCGGGACAACCTCAGAGATGATGCCGAAGAACGGGAGTGCCAGGACGTAGACCTCCGGGTGGCCGAAGAACCAGAAGAGGTGCTGCCACAGGATGCCGCCGCCGTTGGCGGAGTCGAAGATGTGGCCGCCCAGCTTGCGGTCATAAAGAACACCCAGCGCCGCAGCGGTCAGCAGCGGGAAGATCATCAGAACGATGACAGATGCGGTAAACACTGCCCAGGTGAAGACCGGCAGACGGAACATGGTCATGCCCGGTGCACGCAGGGTGAGGACCGTGGTGATCATGTTGATGGCGGAAGCAATGGTACCGACACCGGTAGCGCCCACGCCGACGATCCACATGTCGGCGCCGATACCCGGGGTGTGAACCGAGTCAGACAGCGGGACGTACATGGTCCAGCCGAAGTCAGCAGCGCCGCCCGGGGTCAAGAAGCCCGCGAGCATCACGACGCCGCCGGTCAGGGTAATCCAGAAACCGAAAGCGTTCAGACGCGGGAAGGCCACATCCGGTGCGCCAATCTGCAGGGGCAGAACATAGTTACCGAATGCCCACACCACTGGTGTTGCAAACAGCAGCAGCATGACGGTGCCGTGCATGGTGAAGAGCTGGTTGAACTGCTCGTTGGACAGGAACTGCAATCCTGGGGTGAAAAGCTCAGCGCGAAGCAGCAGAGCCATGAAGCCACCGAGGAAGAAGAAGCTGAAGGCCATGATCATGTACATGATGCCCAGCTGCTTGTGGTCGGTGGTGGTTAGCAACATCCACGCCTTGGAACCGGTCTTTGCGTTACCAGTCGGCTCCGGACGTGTAGGCGCGACGTAATCGTCGAGCCGTGGCGCCACAGCGGTCATAAAATCCTCCTGAAGAACAAGCGTCTAACCACATCGGTATCACGCGTTTTATCGCGCCACACGCCCAGTGATTAAACACCTAGGTTTACTCGCCTTATATTAGGGCACCTCAGGGCCAAATTTCCAGCGCTCTGATATTCCCCATAGCCCTTGTTAGCCCCGTTTTATCCGGATAACCCCTTGTACGTGGCAGACCTGCCACGCCATGCCCCACCAGGCGGTGATCTAGAACACAGATGGTCGGGTGTGTCGGCCCCTAAAACCCGAAAACGCACCCCCTGAAAGAATCAAACTTTCGGTTGATCGTTCTAGGAGGTGCGGCGTGGCAGTGGATGCTACTTAGAAGTCCCAGTCCTCGTCGGTGGTTTCCTCCGCCTTGCCAATCACGTAGGAGGAACCGGAGCCAGAGAAAAAGTCATGGTTCTCATCCGCGTTCGGAGACAAGGAGGACAGGATGGCCGGGGACACGCGGGTTTCATCAGCCGGGAAAAGCCCCTCGAAGCCTAGGTTATTGAGCGCCTTGTTGGCGTTGTAGCGAAGGAAGCGCTTTACATCCTCGGTCCAGCCCAACTCATCGTAGAGATCCTCGGTGTAATCGATCTCGTTCTCGTAGAGTTCATAGAGCAGGTCGAAGGCGTAGCCCTTCATCTCTTCCTGCTCCGACTCCGAGAGCTTCTTGTAGCCCTGCTGGAACTTGTAGCCGATGTAATAGCCGTGGACGGCCTCATCGCGGATGATGAGGCGGATGATATCGGCCGTGTTCGTCAGCTTTGCGCGCGACGAGAAGTACATCGGCAGGAAGAAGCCTGAGTAGAAGAGGAAGGATTCCAGCAAGGTGGACGCAACCTTCTTCTTCAGCGGGTCATCGCCCTGATAGTAGGACATAACGATTTTTGCCTTGCGCTGGAGGTTTTCATTCTCCTCGGACCAGCGGAAGGCGTCGTTGATCATAGGAGTCGACGCCAACGTCATGAAGATATTGGAGTAGGACTTCGCGTGAACGGACTCCATGAAGGCGATGTTGGTATAGACCGCCTCTTCGTGGAGAGTGGTGGCGTCGGGAAGCAGCGATACCGCACCGACGGTGCCCTGGATGGTATCGAGCAGAGTGAGACCAGCGAAGACACGCATGGTGGTCTCCTGCTCCTTCTCAGTCAGAGTTTTCCAGCTCTGGATATCGTTAGACACCGGCACCTTTTCCGGAAGCCAGAAGTTACCGGTGAGGCGATCCCACACCTCGAGATCCTTCTCATCTGGAATCGTGTTCCAGTTAATCGCCTTCACCGGAGCCTCGTGGCTAGCGATGTAATCGTCGTACTCGTGAGACACGCACGTCACCTCATCTTACTAGTTATTGTGAGTCTGGTGCCATGGTACCCGGTAAAACTAGGGGCCAAAATTCCTGCGTGTTTTATACTTAAGCCCTGTTCACACGCCCCCGAATGTCGATGGAGGTACCGGCTCCCCGTGACTGAGCCCTCCGCTCCCCTACTCAGCACCGTTCTAGACACCATGGGCGCCGACATCGTCAGCGGCACCCTTGCCGCCGGTGAGCGTTTTACACTCACCGATCTCTGCGCGCGTTTCGGAGTTTCCCGAACCGTAGCCCGCGAGGCAATGCGCGCACTAGAGCACTTAGGCATGGTCTCTTCTTCACGCCGCGTAGGTATCACGGTGCTCCCCATCAGCGAGTGGGCGGTCTATGATCCCGCCATCATTTCGTGGCGCCTGAGCTCAGAGAAATCCCGCGACAGGCAGCGCTCCTCACTCAACGAACTGCGCCTTGCCATCGAGCCCGTCGCCGCCGGCCTCGCTGCGCTGCATGCGTCCCAAGAAGACAAGGAAGAGATCTTAGAGCTGGCCCAACGCCTCCAAGACACGCCAACGCGGCGCGTCGGTGAGCACCTCGCTACCGACCTGCGTTTTCATGCCATGGTTCTCCATGCCTCGGGCAATGAGATGTTTTCAGCTCTCAGCCCCTATCTGCTGTCCATGGTGCGCGGGCGTTCCCTCTTTGGCTCCCGCAAACGCAACCCCACGGCCGGCACCGAACAGCGCCACCTGGACCTAGCGGAAGCAATCCACCGCGGCGACTCCCCCGAGGCAGAAAAAATCGCACGCGCCATCCTAATTGAGGCGCGTGCGAACAAGGACTAACAAGAACTAGAGCATGCAGGAAACGCAGCCCTCAACCTCGGTTCCCTCCAGAGCCATCTGGCGCAGGCGGATGTAGTAGAGGGTCTTAATACCCTTTCGCCATGCGTAGATCTGGGCGCGGTTGATATCGCGGGTAGTGGCGGTGTCCTTGAAGAACAGCGTCAGCGACAGACCTTGGTCAACGTACTTCGTGGCCTCGGCGTAGGTGTCGATGATCTTCTCGTAGCCGATCTCATAGGAGTCCTTGAAGTACTCCAGGTTGTCGTTGTCCATGTGCGGCGCCGGATAGTAGACGCGGCCAATCTTGCCTTCCTTGCGGATTTCAATCTTGGAGGCGATCGGGTGAATCGAGGACGTCGAGTTGTTGATGTACGAAATCGATCCGGTCGGCGGCACTGCCTGCAGGTTGCGGTTGTAGATGCCGTGCTTGGCGACGTCCGCCTTCAGCGCAGCCCACTCCTCCGCCGACGGGGTGTGAATCGAGGACTTAGCGAAGAGCTCCTTGACCTTTTCCGTGCGCGGAGCAAAGTCAGCCGGATCATAACGGTCGAAGAACTCACCGCTGGCATAGTCAGACTCGGGGAACTCGGTGAAGTACTCGCCACGCTCGCGGGCCAGCTTGTTGGACGCACGCAACGCGGCGTACATGATGGCGGCGAAGTAAGCGTTGGTGAAGTCCAAGCCTTCATCGGAGCCGTACTCAATGTGCTCGCGGCCAAGGTAACCGTGCAGGTTCATCTGCCCCAGGCCAATCGCGTGGGAATCATCGTTGCCCTTGCGCACGGAGGGAACGGAGTCGATAGAGGTCTTGTCCGACACAGCCGTCAAGCCACGGATAGCGGTTTCCACTGTCAAGGCGAAGTCCGGGGAATCCATGGTAGCCGCGATATTGAGGGAGCCAAGGTTGCAGGAAATATCGCTACCCAGGGCCTTGTAGGTGAGGTCGTCGTTGAGCTCTGACGGGGCGTTCACCTGCAGAATCTCGGAGCACAGGTTCGACATGTTGATGCGCCCAGTCTTGACCGGGTTGGCGCGGTTCACGGTGTCCTCGAACATGATGTAGGGGTAACCGGACTCGAACTGCAGCTCCGCGACGGTCTGGAAGAAGTGGCGAGCGTTGATCTTCTTCTTGCGGATACGCGGATCCTCGACCATCTCTTCGTAGTGCTCGGTGATGGAAATATCGCCGAAGGCCTTGCCGTAGACGCGCTCGACATCGTACGGGCTGAACAGGTACATGTCATCGTTACGCTTTGCCAGCTCGAAGGTGATGTCGGGGATCACGATGCCAAGCGAAAGGGTCTTGATACGGATCTTCTCGTCCGCATTCTCACGCTTGGTGTCAAGGAAGCTCATAATGTCCGGGTGATGCGCGTTGAGGTACACCGCACCAGCGCCCTGGCGAGCGCCCAGCTGGTTGGCATAGGAGAAGGAATCCTCCAACAGCTTCATCACGGGGATGACGCCGGAAGACTGGTTCTCAATATGCTTGATGGGCGCACCGGATTCACGGATGTTGGACAGCAACAGGGCCACGCCGCCGCCGCGCTTGGACAGCTGCAGAGCGGAGTTAATAGAGCGCCCAATCGACTCCATGTTGTCCTCGATGCGCAACAGGAAGCAGGACACCAGCTCGCCACGCTGAGCCTTGCCGGCGTTAAGGAAGGTCGGGGTAGCCGGCTGGAAGCGACCGGTCATGATTTCATCCACGAGGTGTTCAGCCACCTCCGTGTCACCATCCGCCAAGAAGAGTGCGGTCATGGACACACGGTCTTCGAAGCGCTCGAGGTAGCGGCGGCCGTCGAAGGTCTTCAGGGTGTACGACGTGTAGTACTTGTAGGCGCCAAGGAAGGTCTTAAAACGGAACTTAAAGGCATAGGCGCGCTTGAACAGGGACTTGATGAAATCGAAGTCGTACTGCTCGATCAGCTCCGGCTCGTAGTACTTGTTTTCCACCAGGTAGCGCATCTTCTCTTCCAAGTCGTGGAAGTAGACAGTGTTCTGGTTGACGTGCTGGAGGAAGAATTGGTTCGCGGCCTCGCGGTCCTTGTCGAACTGAATCTTGCCGTTCTCGTCATACAAGTTCAGCAGCGCGTTAAGTGCATGATAATCCAGTTGCTCGGCCGGCTTCACAGGTTCGGCGACGGTCTTACCCAGTTGCGTGGTCACGACGTTCACGGGCCTTTCTTTGCTATGGCGAAATGGAGAGACGAAATAGTACGGATGAGGCTTTAGGCAGCCAAACCTAAAGCGGCCGCGTTGGCCAGGAGGCCTTCACGGCAAATTGTGACATCTTCCTCGGTTCCGAGAAGCTCGAAGCGATACACATAAGGAACCTTACACTTGGCGGCGATAACGTCACCCGCCTTGCCAAAGTCACTGCCGAAGTTGCTGTTTCCTCCGGCTACAACGGCGCGAATGAAGCTGCGGTTGTGTTCATCATTCAGGAAACGAATGACTTGTTTGGGTACAGGCCGCGTGTTCTGCCCGCTTACCGACGCCCCTCCCCCGTATGTCGGGCACACCAAGACATAAGGTTCATTCACGGTGAGGGGCTCGTCATTAAGGCGCAGCGGGATGCGGGCGCTGGGAAGGCCGAGCTTCTCGACGAAGCGGTGGGTGTTTTCCGTAGCGGAAGAGAAATACACGACCAACATGGCGTTAACCTAGGCGCTCGCCACCATCGCAGTGAGGGCCTTGATGCGATCCGGGCGGAAGCCGGACCAGTGCTCGCCGTGCGCTTCCACGACCGGCGCTTGGACGTATCCGAGGGCCATGACGTAGTCGCGGGCATCATCATCGAGGGAGATATCCACCAACTCGTACTCGAGACCAGCACGGTCGAGAGCCTTCTTGGTGGCGTTGCACTGGACGCAAGCGGGCTTAGTGTAGACAGTGATGCTCATGTGACGTTCCTTTGGCTTCCTTCGGCGCTACACGCGGAGTGACTGTTGAATTCGATACTGGCAGAGCGTTCAACGGCTCTGCCTACAGGCTCTGAACAGCGATATCGGACCGCCGTTCAAGCAACATCAACGACACTATACTTTGTGCCCGCACCCCGCAACTAGCACTACATGTAGTAGTTACATGCCTGGTATTCCCAGGATGTAACTTGGCCCGACCCCACATGTTGACACCCCATCACTCCGCCCGTCCCCACGGCGGTAACTACACCGTTGATATTCCCTGCACGTTTACCGAAGATTCACTTAGTTTGTGACAAAGTCCACAAAAGGGCACGGCTCTAGGCCACGCCCTCGATACCGGCCCCTTTATTGCCAATGAAATCTAATCAAGCATTGGCTCGACACAGGTTCCAGAATCAGCCCCTTGCCCCGCCTCGCGGGTCAGACCAAAGAGGACCTGGCTCATCGTCATGGGATCCCGCGGCAGGTCCGGATGCAGCGGCTCCGCTCCGCACAGCTCCCCTAGATCGATGTTGACCACGTCGGCACCGTCGACAGGTGTAAGCATGGAGGAAGAGTTCGGGGTCACCGTGACGTCGGCAGGCGAATAGATCGAGGTATAGAGCGGCCCCGGCGCCGTATCAGGCAGCGCGTTGAGGTTCTCCATGAACTCGGAGCCGACAACTTGCTGGATGCCTGCAGAGCTCGCCAAGAACCGAGCAAAGTGTGGCATCGCCGCAATCATCTTGGCCAGAACCTCGCCCATCCCGTTAAGGGTTGTGCCATGGAGGTTGCCACCAATGGCCACAGCGTGGGAAACGTGCTCAGCCGAACCGTACATCTGCGTGTAGGTCTTGATGTGCAGCCCACCCTGCGAGTGACCCACCAGATTAACCTTGTCGCTTCCGGTCACCTCGCGCACGTAATCAATCTGCCCTGCAATTTCGCGCGCAGACTCATCCAAGTCCGCAATCGCCTTGGCACGAGGATTCGCATTCTGCAGCGTCACGTCGTCCGCGCCGTAGTCAAAGGCCCACACGCACATCCCTTCCTCCTGCAGGACCGGGATCAGTTCGTTCCACGTCGAGGAATTGTCCGACGTGCCGTGGAGAAGCACCACCGGCTCACGCACCTCGCCGCTCGGCTCGCACGAGGGATCATTGATTCCCAGCGAGGGATCCACCAAGCTTTCAAACTCAAAGTCCACAGCATGAGCTACCGGAACAGTGAACCCAACTGCAGCAGCACACACCGCCGCCGCGAGACGCTTCTTCATTATTCTTCTTTCTTTCAACTATCTTTCGGACCCCTGCTAAAGTCCGCCCGATAATTATATTCATTAAATCGCATCTGTCCAGGCACATGGGCATAAAAAATCCGCCCTCCCCACAAAGCGGGGAGGGCGGAGACGAGGAAACTCGTTTCTTAGCCCTGGCGAGCCTTGAAGCGCGGATCCTTCTTGTTGATCACGAAGACCTTACCGTGGCGGCGAATAACCTGGGCGCCCGGCTTCTTCTTCAGCGACCGAAGCGACTTGCGAACCTTCATCGGGCGCTCCTTTCGTTATGCGCAATCTTGATGCGATTGATTAGTTCAAAGCATAGCTGGGAAGACACCCAGCAATGACACGAGGAAAAATGTTACCCCACACGCGCGTCATTACCAAAACACTCAGCTTTCGGAGTAGCGGGAGCGCAGCTGCTCGGCAACATCCTCGAGGCTCTCCCCCGCCGTTTCCGGAACGAGTGCGCGGGTATATCCCACCGCGACGAGGCCTAAGACCGCGAAGATTCCAAAGGCCAGCGAGCCGCCGAGCCACTCGACCACCGGCAAGAAGAACTGCGCCACCGCCCAGTTACTCACCCACAGTGCCAGCCCAGCAATTCCCATGCCCACGCCGCGGACCTCTGGCGGCACGATTTCTGACATGAGCAACCACGTGGCCGGGGAGACTGCCGCCTGCTGAAAGGCAATGAACGCCGCCATGCACGCCAACGACAGCATGGCCAGCGGAATGGAGTCATGGGCGAAGTGATAGGCCACCGCGAGGACCACGAGTGAGACCACGTTGCCGCCTAGGCCCGCCAACAGCAGCCGGCGGCGTCCCAGCCGGTCAATCACGCGCATGCCCACGAGGCACGCTACGACGGATACCGCACCGATCACCATCGACGTATATACCGAGTTAGTAGTGGAGATACCCACCTGGTTCATCATCGTGGGCGCGAAGTACACAATGGCGTTCACACCCGTAATCTGCTGAGTCACCCCCATGAGCATGGCAAGCGCGATGGCCCAGCGCATCCAACGGTGGCGTCGCAAAGCTCGCCATTCACCCGTGCTCGGACGTGGACTAAGCTCCAACTCCGCTCCCTGCGCGCCGACCCGAGCGCTGACCGCGGCAGCTTCACGCGGTCGCCCTTGTGCCGCGAGCCATGCCGGGGTATCGGGCAGGAAGACCATGCCGAGCGCCAGCGCCGCGCCCGGGACCGCGGCCAGCCCCAGCATCCAATGCCAGCTGCCGCTTTCAGCCAATAGCGAGTTCACGCCATACGCCAGCAGCTGCCCCACGACGATCATGAGCGTATTGAGGGAGACCATCCGGCCCCGCACAGCCGCCGGGGTGATTTCAGAGATATACATCGGGGAGACGATCGACACCGCACCCACTGCCACGCCGAGGAATGCGCGGGCGGCAGCGAGTTCAGCGGCCGAGCTTGAAAGCGCGCACCACACGGAACCAGCCACAAAGATGAGCCCACCGGCGATGAGAGTGCGACGCCGCCCGATCATGCTCGCCACACGCCCAGCGACCAGCGCGCCGGCTGCCGCGCCAACCAAAAGCATCGAGGTCACCAGCCCCTCCTCGTGGGCGGACATGCCAAATTCCGGCCCAACGAAGAGGAGGGCGCCGGACATCACTCCGGTGTCATATCCAAAGAGCAGGCCACCCAGGGCGGCGACGCCTGCGACCATCATGACGTACGTATCTTTGTTCACGGGTTCCTATTGTCGCAGGCGGCTACCATTGGCGTCATGTCACATGAATCCATAGACCTCCAGCACGACATCATCGGGGCCCTCGGCGTAAAACCCAGTATCGATCCGGCAGAAGAGGTTGAGCGCCGCGTCGCCTTTTTGGTGGACTACCTACGCACAACCGGCGCGAAGGGCTTTGTCCTGGGCATCTCTGGCGGCCAGGACTCCACCCTGGCTGGGCGCTTGGCACAGCTGGCGGTGGCCCGCGTCGATGGCGCGGACTTCTGGGCCGTGCGCCTTCCCCACGGCGTACAGGCCGACGAGGATGACGCACAGATCGCCCTCGACTTTATCGAGCCCGACCACTGCCTCACCGTCAACATCGCCGAGGCCACCGCGGCTCTCGACGGCGCCGTGGCCAACGCCCTACACCAGGACTCCCTGGGGGACTTCAATCGAGGCAACCTCAAGGCCCGCCTGCGCATGGCCGCGCAGTACGCGCTGGCCGGCGAAGTCGGCGCGCTGGTCATCGGTACAGACCACGCCGCCGAAAACGTCACCGCCTTCTTTACCAAGTGGGGCGACGGCGCTGCCGACGTCCTGCCCCTCGCCGGGCTTAACAAGCGCCAGGGTGCTCAGCTTCTGAAGCATCTCGGCGCACCAGAATCTACGTGGAAGAAGGTTCCCACCGCAGATCTAGAGGATGACCGCCCCCTACTCTCTGACGAAGAAGCGCTCGGCGTCACCTACTCCCACATCGATGACTACCTCGAGGGCAAGGACGTGCCTGCCGCCGCCCAATCGCGCATCGAGACCTTGTGGCGCCGCGGCGCCCACAAGCGCACCATGCCGCCTGGGCCGCAATAATCTTCTGCCGGTTGCAGGGCGCTCTTAAGCAATGGAATCGCGCTAACGCAACGCGTCGAGCGTGGCCTCCGCTGCTTGTTCGAGCGGGCCGTAATACGCGGGCCCATGTGTTAAGGAATGCACCGCCAGCGGGTGCAGCTGATGCATGGGCACCCACTTCTCGTATTCCTTGGGCGCCCCGTACCCGCGGAGGATTTCCTCGTAGAACGGCGTGCCAAACAGTTCGAGCATGGCGAGGTCCGTCCACGGGTGACCGCCGTGTGCAGCTGGGTCGATCATCACGGCCGAAGCGTCAGTAAACAGTACGTTGCCTGCCCACAGGTCACCGTGAATGCGAGCCGGTTTCACGTCCCAGTCAGTGGCTTTTATGGCCTCACATGCTTGTCGGACAATCCCCTGCAATCCCTGAGGCAGTCCATCCACGAAAGGCAGCACTCGCTGCTCAGCGTAGAACTCGCCCCAGGATTCGCATGGTTCGCAGGGTTGCTCCACGCGTCCAATGAAGTTCGCGCCCTCCCAGCCCGCCGGTGGCGCGCCGAAGGCGGGCGCTCCCGCTTCATGGACCGTGCGCAGCGCAGCGCCAAAGGCGCGGGCAGCAGGAGCGCTCGGCCGCGCCTGCTCCACCCGCCGCGTGCTAAGAGAAGTAGAGGTGACTTCGGTGACGTCCACGACGACGGCGGCAAGCGCCTGCGCAAGCCATCTCAACCCAGCAGCCTCGGCGCCAGCTTGATCAGGACGGGACACGGTCTTGGTGAATACATCCATGGCCCCAGCATAGGAAAAGGCCGCCCCCATTCAAGGAGACGGCCGAAAGTGGAGCTAACGGGATTCGAACCCGTGACCCCCACACTGCCAGTGTGGTGCGCTACCAACTGCGCCATAGCCCCAGAGCTGTATTGAATTATGAAGTGGAGCTAACGGGATTCGAACCCGTGACCCCCACACTGCCAGTGTGGTGCGCTACCAACTGCGCCATAGCCCCTTATACGAGGTGCAACCTTTGTGATTGCAACTCGTATCAATATATCGCCTCCGTTTTCACTCACCAAATCGCGAGTTTAGGTGCGGTATTTGCACGCCCCTACTTAGCGGCGACGAGGTCGACCCACTCCATGATGGAGGTCTTGTCATCCTCCGGAATGTCCTTGCCGTCCTTGATGATGCGCGGCGAGGACACGCTGCCGGTGTCGGCTTCCAGCTTCTCGTAGTTCGCGGTTACTAGGGCGTTGCCCTTGCCCACCGGTGCATCCTCGATGGCTTTGACGGTGTCCTTATCCGCGCCCAAGGACTTAGCGGCCTGCGCGAAGTCCTTCATCTCCCACTTGTTGTACACCTTGGACTGCTCATCCATGAGGTACTTACGCAGGTTCCAGTAGAGCTGTACGTCACCGGACTTGGCCACCTGCTCCATCGCAGCCGCGGCCTTGGAGGAGTGTCCCTCGTTGGACTTGATGCTCTCGATGCCATTCGGGCTGCCATCCAGGAAGTTGAGGGTGCGCACCTTAACGATGAGCTTGCCCTGTTCAATCTTTTCCTTCATCTGATCATCGGTCTGCTTGGCCAGATCAGAGCAGTGAGGGCAAGAGTAGTCCTCGTACAGCTCGACCTCCGGCGCATCCTTGGCGTCGGTAGCCTTGAGGGTCACGGCGTTATCAGCAAAGGACATCTCCATATTGACGTCCTGCTTGGTGTAGCCTTCCAAGCCCTCAACGCTGGCACCACGGTTTTGGTAGAAGATAAAGCCGAGCACGACGGCAATAATCACCAGCAGAACACCGATGCCCCACAGGAATCCGCTGTTGTTATTGGCGGTGGGGTCTTTAACTGTACTCATTGAGAAACCTTGTCTTGTATGACGTAAATGGAACGAACCGAAATCCTACACACCGCTGTTAAGGGTGCAATGCAAACTTGGTGAAGGGACGCTTGATTGTCCACACCATTAACACAGAATAGAAGACATCACGCAGCAGTGTCATCATGTAGTTCATCACCTGCGCGTCTTCATCAGGGCTAACGGAGAAACAACCGCAGTCAATCCCGAGCCCTCGCATCCACGCTTGCGCAATGCCAATCATGAATAGAACGAGGACAATCTGTCCCACCCATGCCGATTGGCGCAGGAACAGCCCCAGCAGCAGCAACAGGCCGCCGCACACTTCCAACGGGCCAATCAGGTAGGACAAATACTGAGACCACTCTGGTGTAAAGATCTCATAGGCCTTGATGCTTTGCGATACCGCGAGCTGATCCGACAGCTTCGACGCTCCCGCTTTGATCCACACATAGGCCATATAAAAGCGCGCGAATGCACTAATGACGTCAAGCACAAGGGCGGCGCTGATTTTGTCTTTGATCACGAGCACAGCCTAACAAGTTAAGGGTGGAGAGCGTAACGGCGATACGGGCGCCAGATTGTCCAAAGGGTGAGGACCAAGAAGGTTGCATCACGCAGCAGCGTCAGCGCGTAGTTCATGCCTTGGCTCACGTCGGCGGGGTCATAGCCGAAACAACCGCAATCGATCACCAGCCCACGCGCCCATGCCTGGGAGATTCCCACCATGAAGAGGACTAAGACCACCGCCGCGACTGCCGACGCCTCCCTCAAGAACAACCCCAGCAGCAACAGCACCCCACCCATGAGTTCCAAGGGTCCGATGAGGTAGGCCAAGTATCCGGACCATTCCGGGGTGAAGATGCCGTAGGCCTCGATGGCCTGGGTCATCTCCATCCTGGCGTCCAGCTTCTGAATACCGGCGATAATCCACACGGCAGCCATTCCAAAACGCACCAGCGCGCTCATCAGATCGGCGGCCGACATGGATTTTGCGGATGTCATAATTCATTAGCCTAGTCTCGGACCTGGCTTCGGACCCAGACTTCAGCCCTGGCCTTCAGACCTAGCCTTCGAGAACCTGCGACACCAACGCCTGCGCCTCTTCCTGCACCTGCTTAAGGTGTTCTTCGCCACGGAAGCTCTCGGCATAGATCTTGTACTTGTCCTCCGTGCCGGAAGGGCGGGCAGCGAACCACGCGTTCTCCGTCGCCACCTTCAGGCCGCCAATCGCTGCGCCGTTGCCGGGGGCCTCGGTGAGTTTGGCCACGATCTTCTCCCCAGCCAGCTCAGTCGCCGTCACCTGCTCCGGGGAAAGCTTCTTCAGGATGGCCTTCTGCTCGCGGGTAGCTGGGGCGTCGGTCCGCGCATAAGCTGGCGCACCGTATTCTTCGGCCAGCTCCGCATAGCGTTGAGACGGGGTCTTGCCCGTGACCGCCAAGATCTCGGCAGCCAAGAGATCCATGATGATGCCATCCTTATCGGTGGACCACACGGTCCCATCGAAGCGCAGGAAGGAAGCACCAGCAGATTCCTCACCGCCGAAGCCCAGGGTGCCGCCGACAAGCCCCGGCACAAACCACTTGAAGCCCACCGGAACCTCCACGAGCTCACGGCCCAGGCTGGCCACGACGCGATCGATCATGGAGGAAGACACCAAGGTCTTGCCCACCCCGGCCTCACCCCACTCGGGACGGTGGCTAAACAGGTACTCAATGGCCACCGCTAGGTAGTGGTTCGGATTCATCAGACCCGCATCCGGGGTGACGATGCCGTGGCGATCAGAATCCGCGTCGTTGCCCGTGGCCAAGTCGTACTTGGAGCGGTTCTGAACCAACGAAGCCATGGCGTCCGGGGAGGAGCAGTCCATGCGGATCTTGCCGTCAGTATCCAGAGTCATGAAGCGGAAGGTGCCGTCTACCTCTGGGTTCACCACCGTCATGTTGAGCCCGTAGTGCTCGGCGATGGCCGCCCAGTAGTCCACCGAGGCGCCGCCCATCGGGTCCGCGCCGATGCGCACACCGGCCTCTTTAATGGCCGCCATGTCCACAACGTTGGCTAGGTCAGCCACGTAGGAGTCGAGGTAGTTGTGCTTCACGCAGCGCTCATCGAGCACGCCGTCAACCGCCACGCGCTTGACGCCCTCCAACCCGGCGCGCAGATAGTCGTTGGCCTTGGCTGCAATCCAGTCGGTGGCATCCGTGTCTGCTGGGCCGCCCGTCGGCGGGTTGTACTTGAAGCCGCCATCGCGCGGCGGATTGTGGGAGGGAGTGATCACGATGCCATCGGTGCCCGGGTTGGTCAGGATGGCGTGGGAGACGGCCGGGGTCGGGGTGTAGCGGCCGCGGTCATCCACGCGAACCTCCAACCCATTAGCAAGGAGAACCTCAAGGGCGGAGACCATGGCGGGCTCGGACAAAGCGTGGGTATCGCGGCCGATGAAAATGGCGCCCGTGGTCCCCTGCTCAGCGCGGTAGTCCACGATGGCCTGGGTAATCGCCAAGATGTGAGCCTCGTTGAAGGCGGTGTCCAAGGCGGAGCCGCGGTGCCCTGAGGTGCCGAAGGCGACCTGCTGGTCGGGGTTATCTGCATCGGGGGTGCGGGTGTAATACGCGGTGACTAGTTCTGCAATATCGATGAGATCGGAAGGCTGGGCTAGCTGGCCGGCGCGCTCGTGTGCCATGGTGGGTTCCTCCTTGGAGACGTGGATACACCCTAAGCTTGCCTGCTTCACGTTGGTTTCGCATCCCAATTAGGATGGTGCCTATGCCACAGATCCTTCTTGTGGGCTGCGGGACCGCGCTCGGGGCGCTGACTCGCTTCGTCCTCACTACGCTTCTCGGGGGTGGCGCGCTGCCGCTGCTACTCATCAACGTTCTTGGCAGTGCTGTCATGGGCTATGCCAAGCCACCAGCGTTCTGGGGCACGGGTTTCTTAGGCGGCTTCACTAGCTTTGCCGCTTTCGCCTTCCTCACCTCCGGCTTCGGCCCAGCGCAGGCGGGGGCGTACGTCGTTGCGACAGTCGCCGGTTGTACTGCCGCTTATCTCATGGGTGACCGTCTCCAGGATCGGGGCCGCGCATGATCCTCTCCATCTTGGCGGTCCTCGCCGGCGGCTTTGTTGGCGGCTGCGGGCGCTACTTGCTCACCCGTGTGCTCCCCTCCCCCACGTGTACCTTTGCCGCCAACCTCGTCGGCGCGGCGGTGGCCGGTGTGGCCTATGGCTATGCCACGCATGCACACGCCCCCGAGTATTTCCTACCCCTGCTGGCGGCCGGACTCGCCGGCGGGCTATCCACGTGGTCCACGATGGCCAAGGAACTCGGTGAAATGATAAAGGCCAAGCGTTGGTGGCGCTTGGCACGTTATCTCTTCTGGACCATCGGCCTAGGAATCATCGTGGCCTGGCGCGGGGCGTGGGTCGGCTCGCTGCTGGCCTAACCCGCCTCCCACGCCCCTTGTGCAGCCACAGGCTGTGTTAGTCGGCGATAGCGTCCAACGGCGGGGTCTTCGCCGCGCGCTGCGCCGGCCACAGGGCCGCCAGCACACCGACGATTCCCGAGCCCACGAACATGACCGCGAGCATCATCCACGGCACCGTCGCGGAATCGAGGCCTTCGTCGGAAAGCACGGAGATGAAGGACCACCCCATCCCCAATCCCATGAGGATGCCCATGAGCGCGCCGAAGAGGGCGATCTGTACCGATTCCACCGTGATCATTGTGCGAATCTGGCGGCGTTGAGTACCCACCGCGCGCAGCATACCGATCTCTTGACGGCGTTCGATCACGCCGAGGGTGAGGGTATTGACAATGCCCAGGACAGCGATGACCACAGCCAAAGCCAGCAGCGCGTAGAGAATCGTGAGCATCTGGTCAATCATTCCGGCGGCCTCGCCGGCGTATTCCTCGCTGGTGCGCACCTGTACCACAACGAGGTCCCTGACGGACTTCTCCAGGTTGGCGCGCAGCTTCTCCTTGTCATAGCCTTCTTCCGCGTTCACGGAAACCACCGTGACGTCGAGGCTGCTGGGGTCGATGACCTCTTCTGCCGCGGATTGGGATACGGCCAGGCCCGGAAGCATCTGGAAAGGTTCATAGGTGCCGAGGAGTTTTACCTGCGCGGTACGCGAGGGATCGGGCCCCGCCAGCTCATAGCTCTGGCCGACCTCCCAACCTTGCTTCTCAGCCAGGGCAGAGTCGGCGATGAAGCCCGGTTCCTCACCCGTATTCAGGGCACCATCTACCAAGGTCAGGTTGAGCATGTCATCGGCGTTGCCATCGATGATCTGGCTGATCATCATTTCCGGGCCATAATTCATCGAAGCCTGACCATCCACCTGCAGGGGTGCTGTGCTCATCGCCACGAGCTGTCCGACGCCCTCGGTATCGCGGGCGCGCTGCACCGTCTCGTTCGGCGTCGGGAAGTTTCCAGACGTCGGCCCGGACAGCAAGAAGTCCGCGCGGGCGTCCTGCTCGACGGCGTCGGCCACCGAGGCCTTCATCGTCGCACCCAACATGCCGATCGATGTCACCAGCGCCACGCCCAGCATGAGAGCGAACGCAGTCGCCGCGGTACGGCGCGGATTGCGCGCCGAGTTCGTCGATGCCAGCTTGCCGACCGCGCCAAAGGGCGCGCCAACCACGCGGCCGATCGCCGGAACGATAGGCAAGGAGATGGCCGGTCCCGCAAGGAAGAAGCCGAGGATGAGGTTGAGCGAGCCGAGGCCCACGAGTGTGGCGCGGATGCCCGTGGAGGCGTCGACAAGCACGCCCACGAGCGCAAAAATAATGCCGACGACGAGCAGCAGCCCGCCCAGCACGCTGCGCACCAGCAGCGAAGCGCCCGCCGCGGACTCGGTGGTGCGCATGGCTTCCACGGGCTTGACCGCGCCTGCCCGGCGCGCCGGTGCCCACGCGGAAACGATGGTGACCAATGCGCCCAGAATCAACGGCACAAGCACAGCGCTCAAGCTCAGGCCCAGGCCGCCGCCCATGGGCATGCCCTTGGCTTCGAAGACGGCCTTAATGATCGCCACCAGGCCCATGCCCGCTGCCACGCCCACGGCAGAGCCCACGAGGCCCACGATGAAGGCCTCCGTCACCACCGAGCGCGTAATCTGGCCGCGGGATGCACCGAGTGCGCGCAGCAGCGCGAACTCCTTGGTGCGCTGAGCCACGATCATGGAGAACGTGTTCGCGATGATGAACGTGCCCACCAGCAGCGCGATGAGGCCGAAGGCGATGAGGAAGTAGTTGACGAATTTCAGGGCAGAGGAAATCTGATCCGAAATCTCATCGGCCAGCTTCTGGCCAGATTCCGCCTTAACCTCGAAGGTCTCGTTGAGGTGATCCACGAGCTCATCGGCGCTCACTCCCTCGGCCGCAGCGACCTTCAGCTGTTCGGAATTGCCGTATCGCTCGACGAAGGCCTCGTGGTCCATGAGCAGCGTCAGGCTGGGGCCTTGGTCCACCACAGGCTTGACGACGCCCACGACCTTAACCTCATCACGCTGGTCCGGGTGGACCACGAGGAGGCTGTCGCCGATCTTGATATCGAACTCTTCCGCAGCCGAGTCGTTGATGAGAACCTCACCGGTCCCGTGAGGCGCGGAGCCGTCGACAAGCGTGGCGGGCTCACCGACGGACTGGTCCTCCGGGTAGTAGGGCTGCACGCTGGAGGTGCCGCCACCGGTTTGAAAGGCCTCGGCATCCTTGTTGGCAACCACGACGGTCTGGCTACTTTGCATGTTGACTGCGCGCACGTCGGGGTCGGCGGCGATGTCATCGCGCATCTTCTGGTCGAGGATTGGGCCGCCTTCCTTCTGGCTCACAGCCGCATCCACACCGGTAAATGCGGTAGACACCGCAGAGTCGAAGGTGTTCGACAAAGACTTGGTGAACATGAAGGACCCCGAGATGAAGGCGGTGCCGAGCACCACCGCCAGTAGGGTCAGGGCAAGGCGCAGCTTGTGCGCGAGAATATTGCGCACGGACACCGTGCGCATGGTGTTCTTTGTGGCCATGCTCTAGCCCTCGATTTCTGCCATCACGGCGTGGATGGACTCCATGGTCGGGTTGTTCAGCTCGTTGACCAGGCGACCATCAGCAAGGAAGACCACGCGGTCTGCGTAGGATGCGGCCTTCGCATCGTGCGTCACGATGACGACGGTCTGGCCGTCCTGATCCACTGCGGTGCGCAAAATATCGAGCACCTCGGCGGAAGAGTTGGAGTCCAGGTTGCCGGTCGGTTCATCGCCAAAGATGATTTCCGGGCGCGAAACCAGAGCGCGCGCGCAAGCCACGCGCTGCTGCTGGCCACCGGAGAGCTCTGATGGGCGGTGGTTCAAGCGGTTGGACAGGCCCAGACGGGAAGTGACCTCATCGAACCATTCCTTATCTACCTTGTTGCCAGCGATATCGGTGGGCAGCGTGATGTTCTCTGCCGCGGTCAGCGTGGGCACCAGGTTGAAGGACTGGAAGATGAAGCCCAAGCGGTCGCGGCGCAGGGCGGTAATATCCTTGTCGCTGAGCTGCGACATGTCGGTGTCACCGATGAAGGCCGAGCCGGACGTCGCCGAATCGAGCCCCGCCATGGTGTGCATGAGCGTGGACTTGCCGGAGCCCGAAGGGCCCATGATGGCGGTAAAGGTATTGCGCGCGAACTCAACGTCGACGTGGTCCAACGCGGTAACTGCGGTATCTCCCTGACCGTATTGTTTGAACAGGTCGACGGCGCGAGCCGCAGCAGTCATCGTTGGGGTTGTCATGGACGTGTTCTCCTTATAGATGGGGAAAGTAACGTCCCTACCCTATCCTGCCCTGGGTAAGTTATGTGACGCGTGTGGTCTAAAATATGCTCCATGCGCGCATCTCTTTCCGCTCTGGAACATTACGACCGCTGTGCCGAAGCCGCCGCGGCTCAAATCATGCGCCACTACTCCACCAGTTTTTCCCTGGCCACGCGGCTTCTTTCCCCCAGGGTCCGGGTGGACATCCGCAATTTATACGCCATGGTGCGCACCGCCGATGAAATCGTCGACGCCGGGCTCGATCCCCAGGACGCCGCCGTGCTTCTCGACGCCTACGAGGCCACCGTCCGCGCCGCCCCGTCCCAGCGTTTTCACGCTGATCCGATCGTGCATGCCTTTGCGCTTTCCGCGCGGCGTTGCGGGTTCAGCGATGAGCACGTTGCACAGTTCTTTTCCTCCATGCGTTGCGATCTGACGCACCGCACGCACACCCACGACTCCTTCGAGGATTACGTGTGCGGCTCCGCGGAGGTCATTGGGCTCTTGTGCCTGGACGCCTTCTACGCCGGCGGGCCCCGCCCGTCCGGAATCGAGGAAGGCGCGCGGCGCCTGGGCGCGGCCTTTCAGAAGATCAATTTCTTGCGCGACCTGCGCGAGGATTCCGCAGAGCTGGGCCGCTCCTATTTCCCGGACCTGCCGGACCCGGCCAGCTTGGATGAGGAGCGGAAAACGGCAATCATCGCTGATATTCGGCGCGACCTGGCTGTAGCGCGCGGCGCGATGGAGAAGTTGCCGCGTGGTTCGCGGGTGGGCGTGGCGGCTGCGACGGCCCTGTTTACCGAGCTCACCGACCAGCTCGCGGCCACCCCCGCCGCCGATATTCTCACGACACGAGTCTCCGTCTCGCCGGCACGCAAGGCATTCTTGGTGAGCCGGGCAGCGGCATCGGCGGTGAAGTAGCTATGGGCAAGCGTGTTGTCGTCATCGGCGCGGGCATCGCTGGCCTGGCCAGCGCGGCGCTGTTGCTGCGTGAGGGTTGGGACGTGGTGGTCGTCGAGAAGCAGCACAGCGTCGGCGGGCGCGCAGGCGAACTGGAGGTCGACGGTTTCCGCTTCGATACGGGCCCGTCCTGGTACCTCATGCCGGAAGCCTTCGACGAGTTTTTCCGTGCCTGCGGGACGAGCACCGCGCGCGAGCTGGACTTGGTTGACCTCTCCCCCGCCTATCGCGTCTACAACGACGACGGCGCCTTCCTCGACATTCACAGCGGCGTGGACAACGTTGTTCGGCTTTTTGAGTCCATCGAGCCGGGCGCAGGCGAGCGCGTGCGCGCCTACTTAGCGCGCTCCTCTGATATCTATGCCGTGGCGCTAAGCAGCTTTTTGTACACCACGTTTTCCCACCCCACGCAGCTTTTAACCCGGGACGTGCTCACGCGGCTGGGTACGCTGGCGCTACTTCTCACGCGGTCCTTGGACCGGCTGGTGGCAGCACAGTTTCAGGACTACCGCCTGCGCCAGGTGCTAACCTACCCGGCGGTGTTTTTGTCCACGGAGCCAACAGCTGCACCGGCGCTGTACTCCTTGATGAGCCACACCGATTTGGTCGAAGGCGTGCGCTACCCGCAAGGTGGTTTCGCCGCGGTGGTCGCGGCGATTGCGCGCCAGGCACAAGGCGCAACCTTCCTCATGGATACGGCGGTGACGGCGATTGAGCGCGCAGAAGGTCGTGCGACTGGCGTGCGGCTGGACGACGGCCGCTTCATCTCCGCCGAGGCCGTCGTGTCCGCGGCGGACCTGCGCCATACTGAAACTGCTCTGCTGCCTCAGTCAGCGCGGACATATCCCGAGAGCTATTTCGCGCGACGCGACCCGGGCCTCGGCACGGTGTTGGTCTTCCTCGGCGTGCGGGGCGCGCTGCCGGAGCTGGCCCACCACACCCTTCTTTTCAGCAAGGATTGGGAGCCCGATTTCCGGGCGGTGTATCACGCTCCGGAGGCTTCGCGCCCGCTGGGGGCGTCGGAGTCCATCTACGTGTCGAAGACCTCCGCGACGGATCCTGCCGTGGCGCCGGAGGGCTGCGAGAATCTCTTTGTGCTGGTCCCCGTGCCGGCGGAGGAAAACTTCGGCGCGGGTAACGCCTATGGCGAAGAAGAATCGCCCCGCGTTGGCGCAATTGCCGATGCCGCGATTCACCAACTCGGCACGTGGCTTGGCATTCCCGACTTTGCTGAGCGCATCGTGGTGCGCCGGACGGTCGGCCCCTCTGATTTTGCGCGGCGCTACAACTCCTGGGCTGGTGGCGCGGTGGGACCCGCGCATACGTTGCGGCAATCCGCCTTCTTCCGCGGGCGCAATGCCTCGCGAAAACTCAAGAACCTGTACTACGCGGGCGGTACGACGGTACCGGGTGTTGGTGTACCGATGTGCCTCATTTCCGCGCACAATGTCATCACGCGGATGCGCGAACAGCACTAAGCGTCAAGCTCAAGGGCTGCGGGTGCACCGCTGCGTTTAGTCTTCACCGTCACGGCGTGCCCACCAAAAAGATAGCCATCATCGAATTCCACGCTGAGGTGTCCGCGTTGGGGGACTTCAACGGCAACGGGCGTGAGTTTGGCGTATACGTCGCCGGCCGTGAGCTCAGGTGCCGGGACGTTTGCGCCCTCGGACAGGGCGACGTCATGGCGCCAGCGGTTCGCAGCTCGAAGAGCTTTTTTGGCGGCAAAGCGCCGGGCCTCATCGATGAACTCAGCACTGAGGACCTTATTGATAACGGTGAGGGGTGCCTTGAATTTTCGCCTCAGGTTCGCGCTCTCCGCGAGGAGAAGCTCCTCCCCTTCGTACCAGATGCTGAAATCAACTCCGAGCTCTTCTGCCCTACCGTCGAACGTGTTCGTACTGCGATCGAGCACCAACGGACCGAACTTGGAATCGAGCTCTACCGGAACGGCAATCCGAGCGAGGAGCTGCTCCATTGCCTCGTCTTCCGCATCTGGGAGGATCTCCCAGATATCGACGTAGTGTTCTTTGTTCCTCTCGTGGAAGTGGTGGCTGCCCCGAGCATGAATCACCGTGAAAGGCTCAAGCTCTGCAACTTCGCGCGGATCCCACAGCGTCTTTCCTGCGACTGTCTGGAAGAGCTGCGGATAGCGCACGTCGACGTCACCAGTAATCAGCTCGCCCTCAGGCAAAATCTTTAAGGCGACTCCAGGCATGTTCATGAGCTGAATATGCGTCTTGTCCTCAGCGTAGGGATCATCGCTCACCCACTTCTTCGGCACATCTGCCACAACGAAGAGAAACTCTGCCTCCTCGCAGCGCAGGATAGAGCTGACGACGTCATTGTCCGAGAATTCACGGTAGAGGGAAAGCATGCCGCAATAGTACATACGTGAAAAGGCTACGCAGCGCTCCATGGCGTAGTCTGAGGAGGTTGACGTCGAGTAGAAGGGCGAAAGGCCGATGGCAGAAACGATTGAGCAGGCCGCCGAAATTGTTGAGGAGTGGCTCAAGCAAGAAGACGCCATCGACCCCCAAAAGGCTCCTCGGCTCCAAGAGCTCTTAGCTCGCGTTCCACGTCAAGAGCTCATCGCGATTGTGGAGCGCCAGAATGCTCTCCGCGCCGCATTGGCGTTAAGGCTGCTGCCGCGTCAAAAATCTATCGCGGTCTTCGATGCGCTTGATGCCAAACACCAAGCGGACATCATTGACGAGTTGGGCAACGCCGATGTCTACGAATTCTTCGACGAGCTGGATCCCGAAGACCGCGTGGCGCTGTTGGACGAGCTTCCTGCGGAAATTGCGGATCGCCTCCTCCGTTCGCTGACTCAGACTCAGCGCGATGTGACCGGAGTGATTCTCGGGTACACGAAGGGATCCGTCGGCCGCCGTATGTCGCCGGAGGTGCCCAATATCCACCCGGAAATGAGCATGGAAGATGCCCTGCGCACCCTCCGCGACAACGCCGATGAGCTGGAAACCATCTATACCGTTCCTGTGACGCGTAAGGACCGGCGTCTGGTGGGCGTCGTCAGCCTGCGCGAGCTCTTCACGGCTGAACGCGGCATTCTCATTGAGGACATCATGAACGAGCCGGTGTATGCATACGCGACTGCCGACGCCGAAGAGACCGTCCGCTGGTTCTTGCCCCTCGACATGCTGGCGCTACCGATTGTGGATGATTCACACCGCCTCGTTGGCCTTCTTACCTGGGATGATGCAACCGACATTATGGAAGAGGCGGACAGCGAGGACTCGGCTCGTTCCGGCGGTACGGAAGCTCTCCAGCAGCCGTACTTGTCGACGCCCCTTCTCAAGCTCGTCCGCTCCCGCATTCTCTGGCTGCTCGTTCTCGCCGTATCGGCTCTGTTGACCGTGCGGGTTCTCGATTCCTTCGAGGACACCTTGGCCAAGGCAGTTGTACTGTCTCTGTTCATCCCTCTGCTCACCGGCACGGGCGGCAATACAGGAAACCAGGCAGCTACTACTGTGACCCGCGCGCTCGCGCTTGGCGACGTCCGCACGCGCGACCTCTTGGCAGTCATGTGGCGGGAATTGCGCGTCGGAATGTTGCTCGGCGCCGTACTGGGGCTGGCCGGTCTTGTCTTGGCGACGGTCATCTATGGCCTCGATATCGGCCTCGTCATCGGCTCCACGCTGTTTCTCATTTGTTCGATGTCCGCGACTGTTGGTGGTCTCATGCCCATTGTGGCTAAGACTGTTGGCGCGGACCCTGCGGTCTTCTCTAACCCATTCATCTCTACCTTCTGTGATGCAACGGGCTTGATCATCTACTTCTTCATTGCAAAGACCGTCTTAGGAATCTAACTGGATACAGAAGAGTGTCCGCGAAGCCGTACGAGGACTGCTACGTGACAAATAGGCACGCGCCCCAATCTTTGGTGCGAATTGACAGCCACTAACCGCCCTGAGCGCCCGCGCACAATCCTTCGCTTATCCCGCAAGCAGTCCAATTGCAAGGTTAATAGCAGCGTGCAATATTGCGCATTCAATGACGCTTCCCGAGCGGTATCGCACCACTCCCAGGATCCACCCGCAGAGAAACTGAACCGGAAGTATGGGCCACAACTGCGCATCGAAGCTCAACAACATCAAATGAGGCAGAAGAAAAACTCCCGCTTGGAGCGTGTTACCACCCCAGAACCCCCAGGATCGAAGAAGTAAACCGCCAACAAATCCTCGGAAAAACACTTCCTCGCCTATAGCCCTGAAAATGACAGCAAGGCTTACCCCTTGAGACAGAACCACCCCCGGTATGGCCAGACTAGCCGTCGATACAAGACGGATACCAACGTATCCTATTCCAATCAGCACGGGGAAAAGGATGATGCCTAGTACTACTGTTTGCCAATTTCCCAATCGCCAACCCACATTTGCCCGAGCTTGAGAAACCCCAATTCTCTTGCGCTGAAAAATGATATAAAGCACTGAAGGAACGAGAAACAAAAGGAATTCAAACATCTTCTCCGTACCCTAATCCCGGACCGGGTTGGCTACTTAGCCAGAAAACTCGGTGCCCAGTTTACAATTCTGTATGAGGACGAGACGCCCGAGCATTGGTGGGGTAGATCATACTTCCGTGGCCCTTTCGCAGTAGTTAGGAACTAGGCAGCTACCCGGGTGGGTATGAGCCTTGTTTATCAGCGCTTTCAGGTGAACATGATTAGGCCCAATTGCCGAGGCGGGGCCTAATGAATCTGTCAGTAAAAAGCTATTTGTTCAGACCTGGAAGTGCAGACCTGCCGCGTTGTGAAAACGAGAAGGAGACCGTTAAAGCAATGATGGTGCTTTAACGGTCTCTTCGTTGTTTGTATTGAGTTGTTTGTTGTTGTTTGGTGTCGG
>NZ_KV812505.1:0-230 GCF_001813425.1 Corynebacterium sp. HMSC056E09 | reverse complement strand
CCTGGGGATTTGTTGTTTGTTGGGGGTGTGCGTATATTTATCCGAGTCGCCGCGAGGTAGCCGGGAGGTTAACTGGTGGTAGATGTTCGGGCAATGTTTGTTCGGCGGGTTTGACTTTGGTTGAGCTTGTTGGGTAAGGTTGTTCGGGCCGCTGCAGAGAGGTTAACGTTTGGTTAATTTTGTTTGTGGTGTGCGAACGATGTTTGAGAACTCAATAGTGTGCCAATGTA
>NZ_KV812504.1:0-314 GCF_001813425.1 Corynebacterium sp. HMSC056E09 | reverse complement strand
GTTAGAACATTTCTTCTAACTCATGTTTCTCGGGGGAGACATTCATGACCACCGCCACGCACCCTTCAACCTCCTCTTCTTTCTTCTTCTCAACAACGAATCCGAATAATCCACACGCTATAGCCCGCGCGGCAGCCCGCCGCGCTATCTACAACACCTGGGTTGCTGCTATGCCCAGCCTGCAGGCTGATATCAACACCACCGCTTTAAGCTTGGTGGCTGCCTGGTCACTGCCGGAAGGCCACATCAAAGCAGGTCTGCGTGCTATCCACCGGCTTGATAGCCTGCCGAAAGTCAAACACCTGCAAGACACC
>NZ_KV812503.1:0-535 GCF_001813425.1 Corynebacterium sp. HMSC056E09 | reverse complement strand
TGAATCTTTCGGTCAACATCATCGTAAAATGCTGACCGATCATCCTTTCCGGATAGTCGTTTCTGCTGCACATGAGCCCATTTGTAGTATCCAGACCGAGACACTTTTAATAGCCGTGCCATGCGTTTGATGCTGTAGTTTGCCTTCTCCTGCTGCATTAGTTCGAACTTTTCTGCTCGCGTTGCTTCGCGGCGAAGAAGGCTGTCGCTTTTGACAAAAACTCGTTATCCATCTTGGCTTCTGCCAACTCACGGCGCAGACGAGCATTCTCAGCACGAAGATCAGCCTCACTCATCCCATCCGAGGCTCCTCGGCGTTCACGCTCGAGTTTGACCCACCGGCCTAAAAGCCCGGCGGAAACACCGATTTCCTTAGCCACATGAGCGATCGGTCGCTCTGACTCGATTACCAGGTTCGCGGCTTCACGCCGGTACTCCGGCGTGTACTTCTTGCGCTGTTGACTCACAATGAACATCCTCTCTTACGGACACAAGATCCGTACAAATAGGGTGTCCACTAAACGAGGGTAACCTCA
>NZ_KV812502.1:0-639 GCF_001813425.1 Corynebacterium sp. HMSC056E09 | reverse complement strand
GACAAAATCAACGCACTCTAAAACCGGAAGGGCCTTTGCGGGCTCTTCCGGTTTTGGGGTGCGTAGCGGGGTGAGGTAGAAATCGACGGGTTCAGCGGGTCACCACAACATGTAGGGGTCCCTGGTGTGAAGATGAAAGTTCCTACACAACCATCTAAACCCACCAGGGACCCGTACTGTGAAGCCTACTGGAAATCTCGTCGCCGACACTATCTGCCGTACCGCGGAAATCGGGCTTGCCATCACCGGTGCCGCTGATGCCGGAGCGCTGACCATCATTGAGGCCAGGCCAGTAGCCGTTGTCGGCGTGTGCCCGGTGTCAGATGCGAGTTTTTGGTACCGGTGTTCTGGGGACTCGGTACTGTCGTGTTCCGGGTAGTTGGTACCGGGCCGAGGGGTGCGTCGGCCCGGCCCGTCTGTATTAGTCGTCTGGGGTGGTGGGGGCGGTGGCTTTGCGCATGTCGAAGTCTCCGATATGGATTCGGTGGCCGTTGTTGAGGCGGCTTACGAGTGAATCGGCTCCGACTCTGTCTGGCAGTGTTTCAACCCAATAGGCGGCAGCTGATTGGGAGGAGATAAGTGTAGGCAGCCTTCCGTCGCGGTCGTGAGGTTACCCTCGTTTAGTGGACACCCTATTTG
>NZ_KV812500.1:0-27904 GCF_001813425.1 Corynebacterium sp. HMSC056E09 | reverse complement strand
TCACCCCGCTACGCACCCCGAAACCGGAAGAGCCGGTTTCGTGGCGCTGCGACGCCAAGGACTGGACCTGCGTGCGCCGGTGACCGTGCTGACCGGGGACAACGGGGTAGGAAAGTCGACGCTCGCCGAGGGCATTGCCTTCGAGTACGGCTTTCCTGAGCGCGGTGGGATATGGGGTGTGCAGCGCTCCGCCGGTCCCATCAATCCCCTCCGGAGGTGGGCGAGCCTGCGGCTAGGTACCGCGCCCAAGGACGGCTACTTCCTGCGAGCGGAGGCGCACTACAACGTTGGTTCGACCGCGATGTCGCATGGCGAGTCCGTCATGGACGTCGTGCAGCGTTCCTTTGATGGGCGCGGGCTCTACATCCTCGACGAGCCGGAATCTGGGCTTTCGCTCGTGCGGCAGATGACGCTCATGGCGGAAATCCATCGCGCCGCGGAGGCGGGTGCGCAGTTCATCGTGGTGACGCACTCGCCGATTGTGGCAGCCATCCCCGGTGCGCGGATTGTTGAAATTACAGAAGATGGGTTCTTCCTTGAGCTGCGCGACGTGACACAGACGCTGGCGTTTCAGTCGTTGCGTGAGTTTCTCTACGCCTCCGGATGCTAGATTCAGGGCCGAGAAAGCTGGATGGCGATCTTTACTTCTTGGTTGCTGGCCAGTACTTCACATCTTGAACATTCAGATTGCGTGCGTGTGCCGAATACAAGGTTCTGGAGGATTGGGGTTCCACGGCTTAGAGACGAGGACAACTCGGTCCTTTGCCTGCCGTTTTCACCTTGTACAGATTCAGCTGCGGGTAACTTGAAGAATCTTCGCCAGCAAACCGTGACATCGAGAGTGCATACATGCACAGACGTGTGCAACATCACGCTGGGACGTAATAATTCTCTAGATAACAACGGGTCGCAAGTGTGATTAGTCAGTACGCGAGAAAAGAAAACCTACGCGATGGAACGCGACCTCTACGCGATCGTCAACGACATTGCCGACCACTACAACAAGGTTCACTGAATGATGAACTGAAGGATCTTTTATCCCTTGTAGGCCTTTCATTGCACCACAGTGTTTCCTGCGAGCATGCTTCGCTCGGTATGAAACAGCGTCTAGGAATCGCCAAAGCACTGGTCGGTAATCCACAATTATTGCTTCTCGACGCTCACCTACGAACGGCCTCGACCCGAGGTTGGGGCTGAGTGGAGTGAGACACGATGGGGCGCACGTGCAGTCTAGAGCCCGAAGAATTCCTCCACGAGCTCGGCAGCGATGAAGGAATCCGTGTTTTTACCCAGGCGTGGGTCCAGCTCGTTGCCCGACGGGATGACGTGGCCCATGCCCTCGACGCTCACGAGCTCGACCGGCGCGCCGGTGGCGTCTGCCGGCTCCCAGCGGTCGACAACGGTGTCGGGGAAAAGGTGGGTGCGCTCTGGGCCGGCGGCATGGTTGAGCTCCGCGAAGCGTGCGGCGTTCTCCTGCGCGCCGGTGACGGCACCGCGGGTGCGCTTCGGGTCAATGCCCGCCGTTCCGCCCGTATAGGGCGCGAGCCGGTCGCCCGTGCCGTGGACGAACATGACCGGGGTGGGTTGGTACGCCGAGTCCGGATTGGTGGGCGCATGGTTGGCGCCGGCGCCGAGAGTGGAGGCGAAGATGCAGGCGGCATCGGCAAGCCCGGGGGCGTCGAAAAGCAAGCGGATAACCATCTGCCCGCCGTTGGAGAAGCCGCAGAGGAACACGCGGCTAATCTCCTGCTCCGCGCGCAGCTCGTCGAGGATGGCGCGCGTGAAGGCGACGTCATCGATGCCCAGCTCGCGCGCGGCGACGGGCAGGGTGGCGCGGGCATCGTTAAAGTGCTGTTCCACGCCGGTGGGGTAGACCGCAAGCATGCCGTGGCGGGTGGCGAGGTCATCGAACGTGCCGTTAGTGAAGCGGCGGATGACGTTCGCGGATTGCAGGGAGCCGTGGAAGAACAGGAGGAGGTCTCTCTGGCGCTCGACGTCATCATTCGGGCGGTACACGAGGTACGTGCGGGTGCGGTCTTGTAATTCGAGGCTACGGCGTTCCAAAGTCACGCATCTAGCCTAATCCTGATGCGCGCAGTGCTCATCGTGCGTCGAGGTGTGGTGTGTCTCGGCGTCGGCGCGATCGGTGGCGGCGCGGAAGTGTTCCTGGGAGGCGCGGCGGGCGGCGACGTCGTCGCGGACGGCCTTGCGGCTGCGAGCCCAGCCGATGCCGCGGCAGACCAGGTAAATAACAAAAGAGATGCTCGTGACGAAGACCGAGACGGGCAGGCCCGGCGCCAGGGAGAGGACCAGGCCGCCCACGGCGGAGACCTCCGCGAAGATGGTGGACCACACCACCGCGCGCAGCGGGGAGGAGGTAATCTGTACCGCCGCTGCGCCCGGGGTGATGAGCAGCGCCATGACGAGTAGGGAACCGACGATCTGTACGGACTGCGCGGCCGTCAGACCAACGAGGATGGCGAAGCAGACCGCTAGGGACTTCACCGGCACGCCGGCGGCTTGGGCCATGACGGGATCCGCAGAGGCGAAGAGCAGCGGGCGCCAGAACAGCGCCACTACGGCGACGATGATGGCGGTCGTGGCGGCGAGTAACCACACCGAAGCGGAGGAGACGCCGACGATTTGTCCCGTCAGGAGCGTCATCGCGGTCTTGGCGTTGCCGGGGTAGAGGTGCAAAAAGAGCACCGAGAGGCCCAGGCCGAAGCTCATGACCACGCCGATGGCGCTGTCTTGTTGGCCTTTCAAGCCCAGCACCGCCAGGATGATGGCGGCGACGATGGCGCCGGCAATCGCGCCGAAGCCGATGTTCAGTCCGAACAACAGCGCTGCGGCCGCACCCATGAGCGCGAGCTCCGAGGTGGCATGCACGGAAAAAGACATCTGGCGCAGCACGATGAGCGAGGTCATCACTCCGGACAGGATGCCCAGCAGCGCACAAGCAACCAGTGCATCCTGTACGAAATCGACGCCCAGCAGGTACTGGGTGTCCTCGAGGAACTTAGACAACGATGAGCCTCCCATCGACGTTGAGGACCTTCACGGACGAGCCGTACAGCTCCGAGAGCACCTCCGAGCGCATGACCTCATCCACCGTGCCGAACATGTGCCCGTTGGGCGCGAGGTAGAGCACCTTGTCCACCACACCCAGCACGGGATTGATGCCGTGGGTGACGAAGAGGATGGAGGTGCCGCGTTCGTGACGCCACGCATTGAGCTTCTCGACGGTCGCCTGCTGCCTTCCCGGGTCCAGCGACAGCAGCGGCTCATCGGCAAGGATGAGTTCTGGGTCGTTGGCGAGGGCTTGCGCCTGGCGGATGAGCTGCTGCTGGCCGCCGGAGAGCTGGCCCACGCGGCGGTTGGCAATTCCGGTGGCGCCGACCTCGGCGAGGAGCTCGTCGACGCGGCCCCGAGCAGGCCGTCGGTTGCGCAGGGTGCCGTGGGCGAGGGACAGTGACACCAGATCCCGGGCGCGCAGGGGCAGGTCCTGGGGGAACATTCTTTGCTGTGGGATAAAGCCCACGCGGCACGCGACGTCCACGCTGCCCGCGGTGAGCTGGCGGGTACCCAGGATAGTTCCCAGCAGCGTGGACTTGCCCACGCCATTGGGGCCTAAAACGGCGATGAACTCGCCGCGGTCTACGGCGAGGTTCATGTCAGACCACAGTGGTTCTACTGCGGCATTCTTAAAGGAAATGAGCACTTATGCGGCCTCGAGTGCGCTGACGACTTCTTCGTAGTAGTCGAGGAAGTTGGTCTTCTCCGGCGGGGTTTCACCGATTTCGACGACCGGGATGTTCTTGTCCTCGGCGGCGGTGCGAATGCGCTTGGTCATGTCGGTTTCGGTCTGCGGGTTGAAGATGAGCAGGTCGATCTTGTCCTGCTTGATGTCCTCGAGGAAGTGCGCCAGGTCGGCGGCGGTGGGCTCGCCTTCAGCAACGGTGGCCTTGCGGAAGCCCTCCGGGGTGGCGTCGGTGCTCTCGGTGTATTTGAAGATGTAGTCCGCGATGGGCTCGGTCTGCGCGTAGTTGTGCTGCGGGAGCTTCTCGATGCGTGCCTTCAGGCCCTCCACGCGCTCGACCAGAGGATCGGCGGTGGCCTTGGCCTCCGGGTTGGCCTCGTTGACGAGATTGGCTACGTCGGTCGCCACCTTCTCGATGGCCGCGGCGTCGTACCACACGTGCTCGTTGCCATCGATGTTGGTGATCTGCTCGGGGTGCTCGGCGGCGATCTTCTTGGCCTCGTCCATGGTCACGGTTTCGCCTTCGTGAGCGTGGTCATGATCATGACCTTCTCCATGGTCATGCTCGTCATGACCATGTTCGTCGTGGTCATGCGCGTGTTCCTCGTGCGCATGGTCGTGTTCTTCTCCATGATCATGATCGCCATGGTCATGCGCGGTCAGCGGCAGGGCGTGGATGATCTCGTCCTGGTTCTTGACTGCCTGGTAGAGCCATGCGTCGTAGCCGCCGCCACCGGCGATGATGACGTCGGCGTCGTTAGCGCGCGCGATGTCGGCCGCGGTGGGTTCGAAGTGATGGGGGTCCACGCCATTGCCACTCACGATGGGGCGGACGTCGATGTTGACGTCGGTCTGTGCGGTATCGACGACGGCCTGGGCAACGTCGGCCCAGATGGAGGTCGAGGCCACGACGTGGATGGTCTCCTTGTCGGAGCCGGCATCCGAGCCGCCGGCGGCGCTGTCATCACCGGAGGAGCAGGCACTCAGCGCTGCGGCACCCAGGGTGGCGGCGAAGAGGAGAGCGGTGGGACGTCGGAAAGCACGGCGTGAGTGGGAAGTGGTCATGTCCCTATTTCTACGCTTTAGTGAAAATTGTTGTCAAATGATAATAAGTTGAAAACGGGTAGTCTTACCGTCATGTCCAAACGCAGTACGACGCTGGCCTCCCTGGCCGCCGAACTCGGGGTTTCGCCCACCACGGTGTCCAACGCGTATAACCGCCCGGACCAGCTGGCGCCTGCCACCCGCGAGCGCATCCTCGCTGCCGCGGCTGAGCGCGGCTACACCGGCCCGGATCCCACCGCGCGCAGCCTGCGCACGCGCCGCCAGGGGTCGCTGGGGGTCCTGCTCACCGAGCACCTGTCCTATGCCTTCGAGGACATGGCTTCTGTGGACTTCCTCGCCGGAATGGCGGAGGCTTCAGCGGGGGCGAGCACGACCCTTACCTTGATCCCCGCCGGCCCGGATACCGTGGGCGCCCCCAACGATGCCCAGGCGGCGCAACTCGTAGGGTCGGCGGCGGTTGACGGCTTCGTGGTCTATTCCGTGGCGGCGGGCGATGCTTATCTGGAGGCCGTGCGCCGCCGCGGCCTGCCGGTGGTGGTCTGTGACCAGCCCACGGATTCGGGCCTGCCCTTCGTGGGCATCGACGACCGCGCCGCGATCGCCCCGGCGGCGCAGGCGCTTGTCGACGCCTCCCATACCCGCATCGGCATCCTCACCATCCGCTTGCACCGTGAGCGCCTTGATGGCGAAGTGACGGCCGAACAGCTCGCCGCGGCGGACATGCACGTCCAGCGCTCGCGCGTGCTGGGGGCGCTGGACGTCTTCGCGCAGGCGGGCCTCGATCCTTCAGATATCCCCGTGGTGACGCGCCACATCAACGACCCGCGCACCGCCTATGCGGCAGCCGAAGAGTTGCTGAGCGCCCACCCCGAACTCACCGCGGTGCTGTGCACGACGGACTCGATGGCGCTCGGGGTGATAGCTTATGCCCGCGATCATGGAATCGCTGTTCCAGAGCAGCTTTCCGTCACTGGATTCGACGGCATCGCGCCGGCCCTAGCGCTGGGACTGAGCACCGTCGTGCAGCCGAATAAGGAGAAGGGGGCGGCGGCCGGGCGCATGTTGGCGGGCCTCATTGAGGGCGACGGTGGTGCGCCGCGCACGTTGCTTTCGACGTCTTTCCACCCCGGGCGCACAGTGGCCCCGGCTGGGGCTTAAGAGCTGTGCTGCGCGCGGGCGGACGCGAGTTCTTCGAGGAACTCTGTCACCGCCGCGATATCTGGTAGGCGCAGCGCCGCTTGCGTATCACCCTCGCCGACCTTGACGCCGAGGTCCGGCGGCTGGTTGAGCACGGCGAAGCCGTCTTCGTCGGTGGTGTCATCGCCTAAAAAGACCACCGCTGTGGCGCCGACGCGCTGGCGAAGCTTTTCAATCCACGTGCCTTTCGTGGCCTGCGTTGCGGAGAACTCGACGACGCATTTGCCTTCTGTCTTGGGGAAGCCATCGGCGCTTAACGCTGCCCCTTCCGCATAGGCGGCGGCCGCGGCGTCCGGGTCTTGCAGCTCTAGTGCGCGCAGGTGCAGCACGCGCTGGAAGGGTTTAACCTCCAGCTTCGCGCCGGGGTGGCGGGCGATGATCTCCTTCAGCTCTTCTTCCTTCTTGGCCAGATGGGCTTTCATCTCTGGGCTTAAGGAGGATTCCTCCCACGAGGATTCGGCTCCATGGGAACCGCCAAAGAGCACCGGTTCGCGCAATGGGCACACCCGCTTCAGGCCGTCGAGGTGCCGGCCAGAGAGTACTGCGGCGGTGGTGTGCGGGAGCGCCGCAAGGCAGGCCAAGGCATCGAGTGAGCGCTGCTCTGGGCGCACGTCATAAGCGTTTCGGGCGAAGCCAGCTAGGGTTCCATCAAAGTCGGACACAACCGCGAGGTGTTCGGCGGAGGCGAGAGCATCAATCATGTTTCCCACCCTAGCGCTGAAAATTTCGGCGCTAGAGCGAGGACATGCGGATGATCGGTGAATCCACCTTATCGGTGCGCAGTGTCAACACCAGCTGGTTGTTGGGGTTGAGCGCAAAGTCGAATTCATGGCCTTCGGCGATGAGGTTGCGCATCAGCGAATCGGCCCACCTGACCGAGCCCTCGCAGTCTTCACCGTTCGGTGGGCTCTCGTAGGTGGCTTTTTCTACCCTCATCACGTCACCCTCCCAGATCGTGGAGGCCTTGTCCCCTTTGTGGAAGGAGACTTCGGCGGTGAAGGGGACGCAGCCGGTCGAGCCCACGGCAGTGTGCTCACCGAAGCTCATGTGCGGCACCTGCGCGGTATCGGCTGGGAGGGAGGATGGCGCGTCCGGGGAGGTATAAAGGTTGATGACCTGCCAATCCTTGCCCACGATGCGATCATCGCCGCGCGGCGTGGGCTCCTCGTCCGCGGAGCCGCACCCGGTGAGGCCACTTGCGAGCAGCGCCGAGGCGAGCACAGCAGTGAGCGCTGCGGCGGGGCGGCGTCGCATCATGCTTCCTCCTGATCCAACGCGCCGAGGAAGGACTGCGACCACAAAGCAATATCATGTTGGCGCACCTGCTCGTTCATGGCAGTCATGCGCTCGCGCATGGTCTCAGGCGATTCCTCCAGCGCCTTGACCGCGGAGAGCAGGGCGCGCTTGATGGATTCGATGTCGAAGGGGTTGCACAGGTTAGCTTGAGTAAGCTCTGCCGCCGCACCTGCGAACTCGGAGAGTACGAGCGCGCCGGAGCCATCGCCGTGGGAGGCCACGTATTCCTTGGCTACGAGGTTCATTCCATCCTTGAAGGGCGTGACCAGCATGATGTCCGCGAGCCTGTAGTAGCGGCGCAGGACCTCCTTCGGAACGGAGCTGTGCTGGTAGTGCACCACCGGCGCACCGAGGCGCCCGAAGCGCCCATTGATGCGGCCTACGGCTTCCTCCACCTTCGAGCGCGTGGCGCGGTAGTGGTCGATGCGCTCGCGCGAGGGCGTGGCCAGTTGCACGAAGGTTACCTCGTCTGGGTCCAGTGCCCCGGTTTCGAGGAGCTCCTCGAAGGCGGTAAGCCGCTGCAGGATGCCCTTTGTGTAGTCGAGGCGGTCGACTCCCAAAATGACGTGCGTGGGGTTACCCAACTCAGCGCGCAGCTTGGCGATGTCCCCCGCATCACCGCCTTCAGCGAACTCACCCGCCGCAATGGAGATGGGGAAGGCGCCGATTCCGACGGAATGCCCACTACTGGTCACGATGCGCGCGGTGACCGCGCGGGTGCTCACTTCACCTTCGACCTTCAGGCCCTGGGCGCGGGCGAGCTCTAGGAAATTGCGGGCGTTGGATTCGAGGTGGAAGCCGATCAGGTTGGCGTCGAGAAGCCCCCGCACCAACTCCTCACGCCACGGCAGCTGGCGGAAGAGATCCGGGGAGGGGAAGGGGATGTGGAGGAAGAAGCCGATGGTGAGATCGGGGCGCAGCTGGCGCAGGATGCCGGGCACGAGCTGCAGCTGATAGTCCTGAACCCACACCGTGGCATTCTCCGCGGCGACAGCCGCTACCTCGTTGGCAAAACGCAGGTTGACCTCGCGGTAAGCGTCCCACCAATCGCGGTTGTAGACGGGGGTGACGATGAGGTCGTGGTAGAGCGGCCACAGGGTGGCATTGGAAAAGCCCTCGTAGAAGGCTTCATAATCCTCTTGAGTGAGGCGCACCGGGTGAAGCAGGACGCCGTTGTCGGTGGTGAAAGGCTCGGGCGCCTCGTCGGCCACGCCGGGCCAGCCTACCCAGCAGCCCTGGTGTTCCTCTAGGACAGGGGAAAGTGCGGAGACGAGGCCACCGGGGGAGGCCTTCCACTCGCGGGTGCCGTCGGCGGCGGTTTCGAGGTCCACCGGCAGCCGGTTGGCCACGACTACGAAGCTATTGCTGCGCCCAGACATAACTAGGCCTTCTTCGCGGCCTTTTTAGTTGCCTTCTTTGTAGCCTTTTTGGTCGACTTCTTCGTGGCCTTCTTGGTGGCTTTCTTCGTAGCCTTCTTGGTTGTCTTCTTTGTGGACTTCTTGGAGGCCTTCTTCGTGGCCTTCTTGCTGCTCTTCTTCGGAGCAGCATCGGCCTGCTCGGCCAAAACCTTGCGGTGGACCAAGCCTTCTGGTTCGACGCCCAGCATCGACATGAGGGTCACGCCGTCGAGGAAATCCTCCGCATAGGTGGCGACGACGCGGCGCGCGGCGCGGGCGGTCTCTTCCTCTACTGCATGAGTCTGGTCAGCCGCTGGCTGAGTATCTGTGACCTTTGGTGGCACGGAGTCCTCCTGGGATGAAGTGTGAAAGCTTTCAGACCGGCTATTCTACGCTATTGCGACGCCGATGGGGCGCTCGGGTCATCTTTGCCGGGCACCGTGTAGGTGGGGCGCTGCGCTGGAAACTCCGTGGTGACGGGCCACATGTCCGTGACGGCATCACCCTGCTGGAAGCGCGCCTGCTGCGCGGGCGTCGGTGGCTTGGGGCCATACTGCGGCGGCGGGGCCGGCAGGTTGTGGCGCGGTGCGAAGGGGGACATGGGGACGCGGGGGATGCGTGCTCGCTGTGCCAAGCGGGTGGCCCGCGAAAAGGAAAAGGTTCCCAGGCGCTTGAAGGCGGTATAAGGCCGGAAGTACTGCGGGCGGCGCAGGCGGCGGGCGACGCGCTCACCAAAGACCACGCCGGCGGCGAGCGCGCCGGAAATGGCAAGCGCACTGGCCAGGTTGGTCAGGCCGGTGATGAGCTGTTCGTTGAGCATGGCGTACATGCCGCGGTACAAGGTCAGGCCCGGAAGCATAGGGGTATAGCCCACGATCATGGTGATGAGCGGTGGCATCATGTAGCGGCGGGAAAGGAGACCACCCGCGAGGCCTACCGCCACGGCCGAGAATCCGGAGGCGACGACAGCGCCAACGCCGAAAAAGACGACGAGGAAGTAGTAGAAAACCATACCGGCGGCCGCCGTGAGCCCGGAGATGGTGACCTCCGACCACGAAGCCCCCAAGGCCAACGCGAAGGCGGCGGAGCCGATTCCGCCGCACAGCACCAGAAGCGGGATCTGGTGATAGACGGGTGGCGCGAGCGTCGCCAGCGGCGGCAGGCTAAAGCCCACCCATGAGGCAACCTGGATACCCAGGCCCACGCCGGCGATGATGGCGCCGGTGGACATGAGGGCCTCGAAGAACTTGGCGGAGGAGGTCACGGGCGCGCGCGTGATGCCGTCCACCAGGCACTGCACCAAGGTCAGTCCCGCCACCAGCACGATGATGCCCGAACCGATGATCTGGGAGGGCAGAATGTGGATACCAAAACCCGCGAAGACGTTGTAGAGAATGGCCGCGGGGACAACGGCAAGCAGGCCACCGACGAGGTTCTGATAGAAGGGCGGCAAGCGGTAGCCGGCCAGGAACATGTTCGTACCCATGATGAGCGCCGAAATGAGGAACGTGATGACGCCGACGAGGAGATCACCACCGAGCATGACGGCGATAAACCCACCCATGGCGCCCCAGGCGCTGACGATGGTGGTCGTGGAATAAGGGTTCTTCATCGCGTCGATATCATCCAGGACCTTCTCCGCTATGGCCGGCGGCGTGGCACCGGAGTGGATGGAGCGGATGAGGCGGTCGACGGCGGAGAGCTTGGTGAAGTCCACGGCGATGCTCGGCGCCACGCGGAAGACGTGGAGGTTTCGCCGGTCCGGGCCCGTGCCGATAGCCGTGTGGATAGTGATCGTGTTCATCAGGATGGACACGTGACAGTAGTGCAGACCATAAGAGGATGCGACGAGGTGAATCTGCGCCTGGACGTCCGTATTGGCGGAGCCAGCCGCAATCAGGATTTCGCCGACGCGCGCGGCGATCTCCATGACGCCCGTGACTTGGGCCGGGTCGGTGAGATCGACCGGGGCAAGAGGGGAGGGCGGTGGTGCGGCCTTCGCGGCGTCAATGGTGGCGACGGGGGCCGAACGGTACAGCAGGCGCTGGCGCAAGGAAGAAAGAACAGACACGGAAAAGAAAGACCTCATCAACACTTCTGGGTTCGGTAAGTCAGCACTTTAGTAACTGCCGCCGATTTATGCACCTGCCAGTGCTTTTCGGGGTCCTCACACTCGCTTTTTCGCAGCACAAGCACCCTGGCTTTCCTTCCACGGGGTGGTCTCAGGTACGATTCCCTCTAGCGGATTAGCCGCGGTGCTGGAGTGGCGCAATTGGTAGCGCAACGCACTTGTAATGCGTAGGTTGCGAGTTCAAGTCTCGTCTCCAGCTCAAAAGGGCCTTTTTATGGCCCATTTTTCTTAGTCGGCGAGGCGGCCAAGGGCGACGTCGATAAGCGCCCGGCGTCGCTGCGGCGGCAGGGGGCGCTCGGTGAGGTGATCGTGGACCCACAGGCCGTTTGCTATCACCATTGCGAGTACCACGGATTCATCCTCCGTGGCGGGATCGGGGATCCAGCGCTGGTCGACATCCCTCCACACCTTCTGAAAATCCGGATGTGACTGCGCGTGGATGGACATCAGCAGCTCAATGAGCGGATCATTTTTGCCCATTGATTCCAACGCGGCACGGTAGCGCTGGCGCGGGCTTAATTCCTCGGCCGTCTTGCCGTCTGAGAGTGCGATAAGCTCCTCCTCCCAGCGCTCCGCGCACAACGAATGGCAGTCTATGAGCAGCTGGTGCCGGGAGGGGAAGTGGTAGATGAGCCCAGACTTGCTCATGCCCGTGGCCGTGGCCAAGGAATCATAAGTGAGCGCGTGGACGCCGTCCTTCTCGATGATGGTGAGCGCCATGTCGAGCGCTTCGACCTTTTTACTAGTGCGAGGCATCGGCACCTCCTGACGTGGGGTTGGTGCGGAAGCACCAGCCGGTGACCGCGGCGAAGACGAGCATGACTACGCCGAGTCCTGCGGCGGTGGCCAGGTAAGCGTCGGTATAGGCGGGGCCGGCAACCTCCGCGAGCGCCGGGTTGTGGAGCGCTTCCATGCCTAGGTCTTGGACGTCCTCGGGCAGACCGATCTTGTACACCATGGGGAGTACGGAACCGGTGATCGCAATAGAGAGCAGCGTGCCGAATTCATAGGAGACCTCCTCCACACCGGCGGCCATGCCGGAGCGCGAGGCGGGGGCGGCGCCGATGATGGCGGTGGAGGAGACGGACATGACAAGCCCCGCGCCGATACCGGTGATGAATAGGCCCGCCAGGTATGCGGGGAAGATGTCGTGCGTGCCGCCCCACACCACGCAGCCGATGCCCGCCGCCATGAAGAGGAAGCCACCGGCGATGATCGGCAAGAAACCCCAACGGTGGAGGTTGGCACCACCCAACGCGGACATTGGGAGTGCGGCCAGCGCGATGAGGGAAATGATGAGCCCGGCATGAAGCGGGGAATACAGGTCCACCAGCTGGAGCTTCTGCGTTGTGGTCATCTCTAGTCCGGCCATGCCAAACATGGCGCCCGCCGCAGCCAAGACGCCGCCGCTGAAGATGGGGGAGCGGAAAATATCGAAGGTGAGGAGTGGTTCCTCCAGCTTGTGCTGGCGGCGGGTGAAGAGGATGGCGCCGATGAGGCAGGCGGCTAGCGCGCCGCCGATGAGCATGGCGTTGAGGTGGGCGCTGGCCACCGACTTGATGACGAGTATCAGCGAGGCCAGCGTGATGAGCGCATACAGCGAGGAGAGGAAATCCCAGTGCTTCGCCGGGTTCGCCATATTCGGCGGGGCGAGGAAGGCCGTGAGGATGAGCGCGATGATGACGATGGGCACGTTGACCAAGAAGACTGAGCCCCACCAAAAATGCTCCAGCAAGAAGCCACCCAGCGTCGGGCCGGCCGCCGCACCCACGACGGCGATGGAGCCCCAAATGCCGATGGCTGTATTGCGCTCAATCTCATCCTCAAAGGTCAACCGGATGAGAGCGAGGGTCGCGGGCATCATGATGGAGGCCCCGAGGCCCAAAAAGGCGCGAGCAGCGGCTAATTCCCACGCGCCGGGCGCTAGCGCTGCGGCCAGTGATGCGATGCCGAAGATCCACAGGCCGATGACGAACATGCGGCGGTGCCCGATTTTATCGCCCAACGTGCCGGTTCCCAGCAGGAGGCCGGCCAGCATGAGCGCGTAGGCGTTGATGATCCACAGCTGCTGCAGCGAGGTGGCGTGGAGCTGATCGGAGAGCACCGGTAGCGCGGTGTAGAGGATTGAGTTGTCCAAGCCGATCATGAGCAGGCCCAGGGAAATGACGCCAAAAAAGGTCCACCGGCGCGTAGCGGAGGCGCGGAGGGATTCGGCGGAGGCTTTCACGTGGAGGTCTGACATGGTTCGAAACTATAGCGAACGGTCGTTACAGTTTCAAAGCTTAGAAGGTCGAGTTGTTGTCGCAGTCACAAAGTTTCTAGGACGTGAGAAGTCAGCTTTATGGTGGCGAAACGCGCCTTAAAGGGGGAACACTGGGGGCCGTTAACGGCAAAAGTTAGAGAGGTAAATCATGGCACGCAATTACGCCACACAATTAGTAGAAACCTTGGAAGCCCAGGGTGTGAAACGCATCTACGGCCTCGTCGGCGATTCCCTCAACCCCATCGTGGACGCAGTGCGGAAGTCCTCTATCGAGTGGGTTCACGTTCGCAACGAGGAGGCCGCAGCGTTTGCTGCGGAGGCCGATTCCCTCACCACCGGCAACCTTGCCGTGTGCGCCGCTTCCTGCGGCCCGGGAAATACGCACCTTATTCAGGGGCTTTACGACGCCCACCGCAACGGCGCCAAGGTTCTCGCCCTGGCCAGCCACATTCCTTCCCGCCAGATCGGCTCGAAGTTCTTCCAGGAGACCCACCCGGAGGCCATCTTCCAAGAGTGCTCGAGCTACTGCGAGATGGTGAACTCCGCTGACCAAGGTGCCGTGGTCTTGCACCATGCCATCCAGAGCACCATGGCGGGCAAGGGAGTGTCCGTCCTCGTTATCCCGGGCGATGTCTCCACGCAGGAGGCCGAGGATGATACCTTCACCTCCTCTGTTATTTCCGCCGGCAGCCCGGTGGTCTTCCCGGATCCTGCCGAGGCCGCCGCGTTGACCCAGGCCATCAACGAGGCCAAGACCGTTGCGCTCTTCGTGGGCGCCGGCGTGAAGAATGCCCGCGAGCAGGTCCTCGCGCTCGCCGAAAAGATCAAGGCCCCCATCGGCCACGCCCTGGGTGGCAAGATGTACATCCAGTACGACAACCCCTTCGACGTCGGCATGTCCGGCCTGCTCGGCTATGGTGCAGCCCACGAGGCCACCCACGAAGCAGACCTGCTCATCCTGCTGGGCACGGATTTCCCCTACAACGACTTCCTGCCGGATGCCAACGTGGCGCAGGTTGACATCGACGGCTCCCACATCGGCCGCCGCACCCGCATCAAGTACCCGGTGACCGGTGATGTCGCCGCCACCATTGAGAACATCCTGCCGCACGTGGAGGAGAAGAAGGACCGCTCCTTCCTTGACAAGATGCTCAAGAAGCACTACGACAAGCTGAATCACGTTGTCGAGGCCTATACCTCCGGCGTGGAGAAGCACACCCCGATCCACCCGGAGTACATTGCCGATCTCATCGATCAGCAGGCCGATGAGGACGCCATCTTCACCGTCGATACCGGCATGTGCAATGTCTGGGGCGCGCGCTACATCACCCCGAATGGTAAGCGCGAGCAGATTGGTTCCTTCCGCCACGGCACCATGGCCAATGCTCTGCCGATGGCCCTCGGCGCGCAGGCGGCGAACCCGGGCCGCCAGGTCATTACGTTCTCCGGCGACGGCGGACTGTCCATGCTCATGGGCGAGCTGCTTACAGTGAAGCTGCACAACCTGCCGGTGAAGATGTTCGTGTTCAATAACTCTTCCCTCGGCATGGTCAAGCTGGAGATGCTGGTCCAGGGCCTCCCGGAGCACGAGACCGACCACGAGCACGTGAACTACGCCAAAATTGCGGAGGGCGCGGGCATCAAGCACTTCCGCATCGAGGACCCGAAGGAAGCGCCGCGCCTCATCAAGGAGGCCTTGGCCTACGACGGGCCTGCGCTTATCGACGTCGTCACCGACCCCAACGCCCTTTCCCTGCCACCCACACTGACCTTTGAGCAGCTGCTCGGCTTCTCGAAGGCGGCAACCCGCACCGTCTTCGGCGGCGGCGTGGGCCAGATGCTCACCATGGCGAAGTCCAACCTGCGCAACATCCCGCGCCCGCAGGACTTTTAATGTGCCGGCGTTAAGCGCCACACATTAAAAGGGGGCTACGTCGAAGGAGCTCACACCTTGGCGGGGTCTTTGACCGGGATGAGCACGAGGGCTCCTACGAGCAGGACCAGCCCAATGGCGAGCACGCCTCCCCGGTCGCCTTGGCTCAACAGTGAGACGAAGACACCGAACAGGAAAGGCGTCAACCACGCCACGGCCCGCCCGGTCGTGGCGTAGAGGCCGAACATCTCGCCTTCGCGCCCTGGCGGGGCAACGCGCGCCAAGAAACCGCGGGCGGAAGCCTGGGCTGGTCCCACACATAGGCACAAGATGAGTCCGCAGATCCAGAAGGCCGTCGGCCCCTGCGCCACGAACATGATGCCGGCCATGAGCGTCAAGATAGCCAGGCAGGTGAGGATGATGGCTTTGGGGCCCACGTGGTCGTCGATCAGCCCGCCCGCCACCGCGCCGAGCGCGGCCGCAACGTTGGCGGCAACGCCGAAGATGAGCACGTCACCGGGAGACAATCCATAGACGGACACCCCCAGCACCGCCCCGAAGCTGAACACGGCCGAGAGCCCATCGCGGAAAATGGCCGAAGCGAAGAGGAAAGCAAAGGCATTGCGGTCCTCCCGCCACAGCGTCACCACCGTGCGCCACAGCTCGCGGTAAGACGCCGCCACACCACCCGTCGATTCACCCGACGGCGCAATCTCCGGCACACGCAGCAACACAGGAATGGCAGACAACCCAAACCACGCTGCTGAAAGCAACGCTACGAGCCGGATATTCCAGCCGCCCTCCGTGTTTAGCCCTAGTGCGCCGCCCTCGCCGGAGACGAATCCGAAATAGCAGATGAGCAGCAGCGCGATGCCGCCGAAATAGCCCGCCGACCATCCCAGGCCGGATACCCGGCCCACCTTGTCCTCGGAGGCCACTTGATTGAGCTGGGCAAAGTAATTGACTTCGGCGAATTGGATGGTCACCGAACCTACCGCCAGGCCGATAAGCCCGAGCCAGAAATACGCGGGTGCATCATTGCGGATGAAGAATAAGCTAGCCATGACCAAGAACGTCAGCAGGGACCAGAAACCCAGCGCGCGCCGCCGCGTGCCCAGCCGGTCAGAGCGCTGGCCCATCACGGGGGTGACCGCAAAAATCACCAGCCCCGCCACCGTCATGGACCACGACAACCATTGTGCCGGTGTGAACTGCGAATCAATCTGCTGGCCCACCGAGTCGGTGAGGTAGACCGAGAAAATAAACGTCACGAGAACCGCGTTGAAAGCTGCCGAACCCCAGTCCCACAGGGCCCAAGCAGCCACGGTGAGGCGGTCAGTGCGTGTCGAGGCGTGAGTCATGCTTCATTATCGTAGGCAAAAACATGTGCTGAGTGGCAGGAGTTGCACTTAACGCGACGTCAACTTTTAGGCTCAACGGCATGCGTAACGACTACAGCATCGGCGACGTTGCCGAAATCCTCAAAGTCACCACCCGCACGTTGCGGCACTGGGATGACATTGGGCTGCTCAGCCCACAGTGGCGCACTGTGGGAGACCACCGTCTCTACACAGAAGACGACCTGCAGCGCGGTATGGACATTGTGATCTATCGCAGCGTGGGCATTGAGCTGAAGGGCATCGCTGAGCTGTTGCAGGCGCCCGCCGCGTCCGCTGTGGATCGCCTCCGTGCTCAGCAGGCTGCCTTGCGGAAGCGGCGCGCCGATGTCGACGCGATGCTGCAGGCAGTGAACCGACTAATCAAGGAGACCGAAATGGATCAAAACCTTAGCGCGAGCCAAAAGGTAAAGAAGCTGGGTGACGCATGGCCCACGTTGCAGGAAGAAGCCCACGAGAAGTGGGGAGACAGCACAGAGTGGGCGGCCAGTGCGGCCGTCGCGGAATCGATGGGAAAGAAGGGCTGGGAGGAATTCTCCGTGGAGCATGAACACTTTGCGGCCGAGCTAGAGAAAGCCGCGAAAGCGGGACTTGAGGCAGGCAGCGAGGAGGCGAAGGAGATCGTCGACAAGCACCGTGCTCTCATCGCCCAGTGGTACCCGGTGTCGAGGTCCAAGCAAGTGCTCCTGGCGCGCATGTATTGCGAGGATCCGCGCTTCGATGAGACTTACCGTGGCAACGCCGACTACCTGCGCCAGCTGATCGAGGCTCAAGCCCAGGCAGAAGGGCTAGATCTGGATAATCTCGTGTGGGACTAATTTGTTCACAGCGCACGTCCAGACTTCGCTCAGTACCCTGGGAAGGCGTAGTGCAATACTTCTCACTTTGAATGAGAAACCCCCACGCCACCTAGGTATAGGAACAGCGGAGAAAGGACCAAAGCGGGACCATGGATGATTCAAAGGACGTCAAGGTACTTGTCGTCGATGACGAGCCCAATATCGTTGAACTACTTACTGTCTCCCTGAAGTTTCAGGGCTTCGATGTACACAGCGCCAACTCCGGCAACGAGGCTCTGCGCATCGCGCGTGAGATCAATCCCGACGCCTACATTATGGACGTCATGATGCCGGGCATGGACGGTTTTGAGCTGCTGGGCAAGCTGCGCGCAGAAGGCCTCGACGGCCCCGTCCTCTACCTCACCGCTAAGGACAGCGTGGATCAGCGCATCCATGGCTTGACCATCGGTGCGGATGATTACGTCACCAAACCCTTCAGCCTGGAGGAGGTCATCACCCGACTGCGCGTGATCCTGCGCCGCGGCAATGCGGTGGATGATCAGGATGGCAGCGCCACCATGACCTATGCCGACCTCACTCTCAACGATGACACCCATGAGGTCACCAAGGCCGGGGAGATCGTGGAGCTTTCACCCACCGAGTTCAATCTGCTGCGCTACCTCATGCAAAACCGTGAGGTGGTGCTGTCCAAGTCCAAGATTTTGGACAACGTCTGGCACTACGATTTCGGCGGCGATGGCAACGTGGTCGAGTCCTACATCTCCTACCTGCGCCGCAAGATTGATACCGGCGATACACCGCTGATCCACACCGTCCGCGGCGTTGGTTATGTGCTGCGTACGCCGCGCACGTAGGCTCATCCACTATGAGCGAATCCCCCGCGAACACTCAGGGCTCGGATTCTGGATCCTCTTCGGTGCGGAATAGCGCCCTGCGCCGGCGCATGCAACGCCCTAAAGCGCTGCCCCTGCGCACGTGGCTGCTCGTCCTCATGGTTCTGGTTTCGGGCTTGGGCCTGGCTATGTCCTCCCTGGCGGTGTCATCGATCATGCGCAATGTGCTCTACACCCGCGTGGACACTGAGCTCAATGACGCGATTGGCTCCTGGGCCAGCAACCTCGACGCGGCCTTTTATACCCCGCAGGACGGAAGCCGCCGACCCCCGACGGACTATGTAGCACTGGCGTATTATCCCGATGGTTCCGTGGTGACCACGCGGCCGATGGCGGGGTTGCCGGATGCCCGCTCGGTGGTCGTCGGCGGCGAGCCCACGAGTGTCCGCTCGGTTCAAGGCGAAACCGAATGGCGGGCCGTGGCGAAGCTCAAATCGGATGGTTCCGTGGTCGTCGTGGCCAAAGACATGACGACGGAGAACTCCATCCTTAAAGGCCTGGCCATTGTCCAGGTCATTATCGCGGCGTTGGTCATGCTCATCATCGCGTTGGTGGGTATGTGGCTCATCCACAGAGCCTTACGTCCGCTGCGCGTGGTGGAGAAAACGGCCTCCCAGATCGCGGCGGGCAACCTGGATAAACGCGTTCCTGAGTGGCCGCTGCACACCGAGGTGGGGCAGCTCGCCGCAGCGCTCAACGTCATGTTGACGCAATTGCAAAACTCCGTGCTCCATGCGCAGGAGAAGGAGCAACAGATGCGCCGCTTTGTCGGCGATGCCTCCCACGAGCTTCGCACCCCACTGACCAGCCTGCGCGGCTATACGGAGCTGTACCGTTCGGGGGCAACCCAAGACCCGGAGTTTGTCTTCAGCAAGATCGATGCTGAGTCGAAGCGCATGTCGCTGTTGGTGGAGGATCTGCTGGCCCTGACGCGCGCAGAGGGCTCGCGCCTCGATATGCGTGAGGTGGACATGCTGGAGCTCGTGCTCTCTGTGGGTTCTTCGGCGCGCGCGGCATTTTCTGGGCGCACCATCAACGTCAACAACGAAGCCTCCGGGATTCCAATGGTCAACGGAGACCCGGACCGCCTGCACCAGGTATTGCTTAACCTGGTGTCCAACGGCATCCGCCACGGCGGCGACGAGGCGTCGGTGACGCTGACGTTGCGGGATGACGAGGAACACGTGCTTATCGACGTTGCCGATGACGGCAAGGGCATCTCCCCCGAAGATGCAGCCCACATCTTTGAGCGCTTTTACCGTGCTGATAGCTCACGAGCCCGCGATACGGGTGGCTCGGGCTTGGGCTTGGCCATCGTGAAGTCTCTCGTGGAGCAGCACGGCGGTTCGATTTCCGTGGATTCGGAGCTGGGCAGCGGCTCGGTGTTTACCGTCCAGCTGCCCAAGGCGGCAGCTAGTTCCTAGCTGCCGAAAGGTAGCAGTCAGCTCTTAGCTGTCGCGGCGGCCGTCCTCATCCGTGCCGAGGTGCTGGCGGATACGCGCGGCGGCCTCGTCCATGGCGGCGGGGTCGGTGGCGTCGGCAGCGAAGGCCTTGGCAAAGTCGTAGTCTTCCATCTTCTCGGTGGGGAAGAGGTGGATGTGGGTGTGGGGAACGTCGAAGCCGGCGATGATGTAGCCGGTACGTGGGGTGTCGAAGGCCGTCTTGATGGCGCCACCGATTTCCAGAGCGATGGCATTGAGGTGTGCCCAGGTTTCAGGATCGAGGTCAGTCCACTTATCTACTTCCTCGACCGGCACCACCAAGGTGTGGCCGTAGCGCAGCGGCTCGATGGACAAAAATGCCACGCATTTCTCGTCGCGGTAGACAAAGCGAGCAGGCAGCTCGCCTTCGATGATCTTTGTAAATACGGAAGACATGGCCCCTAGGCTACCGCCAGTTAAGATAGACGGCATGCGCATTCTCGTTATCGGTTCGGGCGGCCGCGAACACGCCCTGCTCACTGGCTTGAAAGCTGACCCCACTGTTACCGATCTGCACATCGCACCGGGCTCCCCGGCCCATGCGAAGCAGGCCACCGTTCACCCGGAGTATTCCCAGGTGGATGATCCTGCGCGCATGGTTGAACTAGCCGTGGACATCGCCGCTGACCTCGTCGTCATCGGGCCGGAGGTACCGCTGGTCAAAGGCGTGGCGGATGCTCTGCGTGAGCGCGGCATTGCGGTCTTCGGGCCGTCGGCAAGCGCGGCGCAAATCGAGGGTTCCAAGGCCTTTGCCAAGGACGTCATGGCGGCCGCCGGCGTGCGCACCGCCCGCGCGGAGCAGCTCGCCCCTGGCGCAAGTGATGCGGACATCGAGGCCGCGCTCGACCGCTTCGGCCCGCACTTCGTGGTCAAGGACGATGGCCTAGCAGGCGGCAAGGGCGTGGTGGTGACCGAATCCCGCGAGGAAGCCCGCGCGCACGTCGACGCCGTCCATGCAGCCGGCAACCCGGTGCTGCTCGAGTCCTTCCTCGACGGCCCCGAGGTTTCCCTGTTCTGCCTCGTGGACGGTGAGACCGTCGTGCCGCTGCTGCCGGCGCAGGACCACAAGCGTGCCTATGACAACGATGAAGGCCCCAACACCGGCGGCATGGGCGCTTATACGCCGCTGCCGTGGCTGCCTGCCGACGGTACCCAGCGCATCGTCGACGAAGTTTGCGTCCCCGTGGCGAAGGAAATGGTCAAGCGCGGCACGCCGTACACCGGGCTGCTATATGCGGGACTGGCCTGGGGCAAGGAAGGCCCGGCCGTCGTCGAATTCAACTGCCGCTTCGGTGACCCGGAAACGCAGGCGGTGCTCGCTCTGCTGAAGTCCCCGCTGGGAGAGGTCCTGAACGCCACTGCGACCGGGCGCCTGGCGTCACTTGCGCCGCTGGAGTGGGAGGAAGGCTACGCCGTTACCGTGGTGCTGGCTGCCGAGGGCTACCCGGCTTCCCCGCGCAAAGGTGATCCGATCACCTCGCCGGATCTTGATGATCCCACCCGCGTCCTCCACGCTGGCACCACCACGGGGGAGGGCGGATACGTATCCAACGGTGGTCGTGTCCTCAACGTCCTCGGCCGCGGTGCCACCTTGGCCGACGCCCGCGCCGCCGCCTACGAGGTGCTCGACGGCATCAAGCTGGAGGGCAGCTTCTTCCGCAAGGACATTGCGTTGCCAGCGGAAAAGGGCCAGATCAGCATCTAATCCGCTGATAATGCCTCCTTTGGGGCGAGGCGTGGAATAATGAGCGACGTGGCTGAAAAGAAGAACATTTCCAACGTCCTGTCCGCTCGATACGCCTCCCCAGAGATGGCTGAAATCTGGTCCCCAGAACACAAGATTATTCTGGAGCGCCAGCTGTGGATCGCGGTGATGAAGGCGCAGAAGGATCTCGGCGTCGATATTCCCGCCCAGGCCATCGCCGCCTATGAGGCGCAGGTTGAGAACGTGGACCTTGCCTCGATTGCCCAGCGTGAGCGCGTCACGCGTCACGACGTCAAGGCACGCATCGAGGAATTCAACGCCCTGGCCGGCTGCGAGCACATTCACAAGGGAATGACCTCGCGCGACCTGACGGAAAACGTCGAGCAGCTGCAGATTCTGCGTTCCTTGGAGCTGGTGCGCAATAAGGCCATCGCGGTGGTCTCGCGCATCGGTGAGCACGCCGCGCAGTACCAGACGCTGGTGATGGCAGGCCGCTCCCACAACGTTGCTGCGCAGGCGACGACCTTGGGCAAGCGCTTCGCCTCGGCTGCCGACGAGCTCCTGCTCGGCATCGAGCGCGTGGAGTCTCTGCTGAGCCGCTACCCGCTGCGCGGCATCAAGGGCCCGATGGGCACCTCGCAGGACATGCTCGACCTCATGGGAGGCTCCGAGGACAAGCTTGCCGCGCTGGAGACGCGCATTGCGGATCACCTGGGCTTCTCCCGCGTATTCAACTCGGTGGGCCAGGTTTACCCGCGCTCCCTCGACTTCGACGCTGTGTCTGCGCTCGTTGAGCTGGGTGCTGCCCCCTCTTCGCTGGCCACGACCATCCGCCTGATGGCCGGCAACGAGACCGTGACTGAAGGTTTCAAGGAAGGCCAGGTCGGCTCCTCCGCGATGCCGCACAAGATGAACGCCCGCTCCTGCGAGCGCGTGTGCGGTTTCCAGGTCATTCTGCGCGGCTATCTCACCATGGTGGCGGATCTGTCCGGCCAGCAGTGGAACGAGGGCGACGTGTTCTGCTCGGTCGTCCGCCGCGTTGCACTGCCGGATGCCTTCTTCGCCATTGACGGTATGTTTGAAACCTTCCTCACCGTGCTGGCGGAGTTCGGTGCCTTCCCGGCGATGATCGACCGCGAACTGGAGCGCTACCTGCCCTTCCTCGCCACCACCCGCATCCTCATGGCGGCGGTGCGCGCGGGCGTGGGCCGCGAGACCGCGCACGAGGTCATCAAGGAAAACGCCGTCGCCGTGGCGCTCAACATGCGTGAGAATGGCGGGGAGCAGGATCTGATTGAGCGCCTGGCTGCCGACGAGCGCCTGCCGCTCGATGCCGCCGCCCTCGAGGCCGCGCTGTCGGACAAGCACGCTTTCATCGGCGCTGCCGAATCGCAGGTGAGCCAGATTCTGGGCCGCATCAAGGCGATTGCTGATCAGCACCCGCAGGCCGCCGCCTACACGCCGGGTGAAATCCTCTAGTTTCACCCTTGGCGGTACGTTTCGATCAATTAAGGTTGCCAGATCTTCAATTTTCTAGCCCCTATTTGATCGAAACGACCTCCCACGGCGGCCGGCCCCCGCCGGGCACTAGTTCCTAGGCCATTCCAGGGATGCGCAGCACCGGCAGCTCGAAGCCGCCGAGGGATTTGCCGTTGGTAGCAAGGTAGCCGCCGATCATCAGAGCGGTGAGCACCGCCATGATGCCGAGAACCGTAGCACCCGTGGACGAGGTTTGCTGCTGCGTCGTCTTGCCCGGAATGGGTAGCTTCGGCACCGGCTGGATACCCTCCTGCGCACCGCGGCTGCGCAGCTCTTCCACGCACTCGGCAAAGGACTGCACCTGCGCTGCGTTGAAGGCATCGACGGCCTCCTTTTCCTGCGCCTGGTTTTCTGCCAGAGCGGCGCGCAGCTTGGGGCTGAAATCGCTACCCGTCGACAATAACGGTGCCGGTCCCTTCTCAGTCCGGGACTTCGCCGCATTGATCGAGTATTCGGCATCCCCTGGCAACAGCACCGATTCATCCTCCACCAGGTCCTCCGGGGCGGACGCGCCGACCATGATGATGACCATATCCGCGCCCGTGTAGCCGGCCTTGCCCAGCGTGGCCACTGTTGCCGCGTAGCCCGGCGCCTTGCTGATATCGCGCGAGGTGTACGCGGAGAAGTCCAGCTTCGGGAACTGCGCTTGAATCTTCTCCGAGGTCGTGCGGATGGTGTTGATGTAGCCCGCCCGGACATCGCGGGCTAGTGCGCGATCCGTGGAGGACGCCGACATCGTGCACAGCCACTGTCCGTGGGCGGACTCGCGCACGGAGATGTCGGCTGCGTGCGCAGCGGGCACAGACAGGGCGGCGCCCACCAGCGCAGCGGAGGTTAACAGGGAGGTCAGGCGAGAGTGCACGGGCTTAGCTCCTCGGGTTTGGGACGTATCTTGAAGCAGTCTAGACGGGTCTAGAATGTATGTCATGCGTCCAGAACTTTCTTCCTATGCCCACATCGCCTCCGGCAAGGTGCGCGATATCTACGAAATCGATGACAACACCCTGCTCATGGTGGTCTCCGACCGCATTTCCGCCTATGACCACGCCCTCGAGCCGGCCATCCCCGACAAGGGCCGCGTGCTCACGGCGACGTCGAAGTTCTTCTTCGACGCCATCGACTTCCCCAACCACCTGGCCGGACCGCTCGATGACGAGCGCATCCCCGAGGAAGTCCTCGGCCGCGCAATGGTCGTGCAGAAGCTCGACATGCTGCCCTTCGAGTGCGTCGCCCGTGGCTACCTCACCGGCTCCGGACTCAAGGAGTACAAGGCATCCGGCAGCGTGTGCGGAGTCGAGCTGCCCGAGGGCCTGACCGAGGCTTCCCGCCTGCCCGAGCCCATCTTCACCCCAGCCACCAAGGCGGAGCAGGGCGAGCACGATGAGAACGTCTCCTTCGATGTCGTCGTGGACAAGCTCGGCCGCGAACGCGCCGAGGAGCTGCGCGATGCCACCCTGCGCATCTACTCCACGGCCGCCGCGTTGGCGGAGGAGAAGGGCATTATTTTGGCGGATACGAAGTTCGAGTTTGGCGTCGATAAGCACGGCACCCTGGTGCTGGCCGATGAAGTCCTCACACCGGACTCCTCGCGCTACTGGCCGGCCGATACCTATGAGGAAGGCAAGGTCCAGCCTTCCTTTGATAAGCAGTACGTTCGCGATTGGCTCACCAATTCCGGCTGGGACAAGGAGTCCACGCCGCCGCGCTTGCCGGATGACGTTGTCCAGGCCACCCGCGCGCGTTATGTTGAGGCCTTCGAGCGCCTGTCCGGAACCACCTTTTAAGGAGGCTGAATGAACGCACCGAATGCTGCCAAGCGCCCCATCACGCGAGAGTTCCACGGCCGCAGCTTCGTCGATGACTATGAGTGGCTGCGTGAGAAAGACGCCCCGGAGACCCGCGAATACCTCGAGGCCGAAAACGCCTATACCCAAGAGCGCACTGCGCACCTGGAGACCTTGACGGAGAACATCTTCACCGAGGTCAAGTCCCGCATCAAGCAGACGGACATGTCCGTGCCTCAGCGCCGCGGCAAGTACTGGTACTACGGCCGCACCGAGGAGGGCAAGGAGTACGGCTATAGCTGCCGCATCCCGGTGTCGGAAGGCTCCGATCCGTGGACCCCGCCGACCATCCCGGAGACAGGGGCGCCGGACGGAGAGCAGGTGCTTCTCGACGTCAACGCGCTCGCCGAAGGCCACGACTTCTTCGCCCTAGGTGCGTCCACGGTGAGCGATTCTGGTGACCTGCTGGCCTATTCGGTGGACGTGGCCGGTGATGAGCGCTTTGAGCTCTTCATCAAGGACCTGCGCACGGGCGAGCTGTTGGAGGACCGCCTGGAAGGTATCTTCTACGGTGCAACGTGGGTGGGGGAGGAGTTCATCTTCTACACCACCGTGGATGATGCGTGGCGCCCGGATACGGTGTGGCGCCACCGCGTGGGTACCCCGCAGTCGGAGGATGTCGTGGTCATGCGCGAGGAGGATTCGCGTTTCGGCATCGGCGTGGGCACGACCCGCAGCGAGAAGTACATCATGATCGTGTCGAGCTCGAAGCTGACGAGTGAGGCATGGGTACTCGAGCAGGACAACCCGGAGGGTGAGTTCCGCTGTTTGTGGGCGCGTGAGTCCGGAGTGGACTACGACGTCGACCACGCGATCGTGGACGGTACCGACTATTGGGTGGTCACGCACAACGCGACCGGCCCGAACTTTGAGTTGGGCTATTGCCCGGTCAGTGAGGAACTTCCCTCTTTGCGTGAGCTCACCGTGCTCATGCCTCACGATAATGAGGTTCGCTTGCAGGGCGTTGATTGCTACCGCGACCACATCGTTGTGGCCTACCGCCGGGGCGGCATCGGCCGGGCTGCGATTATGGATGTGCGGGAAGGCTGGGCGCGCCTCAGCGAGCTCAACTTCAACGAAGAGCTCTATACCGTCGGTGTGGCCGGCAACCCGGAGTGGGATGCGCCGGTGCTGCGCGTGAGCTATACCTCCTTCATCCAGCCCGCACAGCTCTTTGACTACCGCGTGGCCACCGGTGAGTACACGCTGCTGAAGGAACAGGAAGTCCCGGGCGGCTATGACAAGGACGAGTACGTGGCCTACCGCGTCTGGTCTGAAGCACCCGATGGGACGAAGGTGCCGGTGTCCATCGTGCACCGCGCGGACCTGGACCGCACGCAACCGAACCCGACGTTGCTGTATGGCTACGGTTCCTATGAGGCGAATATGGACCCGTACTTCTCGGTCTTCCGTTTGTCTCTTATGGACCGCGGCATGATTTTTGCCATGGCGCACGTTCGCGGTGGCGGCGAAATGGGCCGCAACTGGTACGACGACGGCAAGATGCTGGCCAAGAAAAACACGTTTACGGACTTCATCGCGGTGGCTGATGACCTCATCGCGCGCCGGGTGACTACACCGGAGACCTTGGTGGCTGAAGGCGGTTCCGCCGGTGGCCTGCTCATGGGCGCGGTGGCGAACATGGCGCCGGATAGGTTTAAGGCCATCGAGGCGAACGTGCCCTTCGTGGACCCGCTGACCTCCATTCTCATGCCGGAGCTGCCGCTCACGGTGGTGGAGTGGGAGGAATGGGGCGACCCGTACCACGACCCTGAGGTCTACGACTACATGGCCTCCTATGCGCCATACGAAAACATCGCTCCGCAGAAGTATCCGAATATTCTGGCGTTGACCTCGCTCAATGACACCCGCGTGCTGTATGTTGAGCCGGCGAAGTGGGTGGCCAAGCTGCGTGACGTCGCCACCGGCGGCGAATTCCTCCTCAAGACGGAGATGGCCGCCGGCCACGGTGGTGTGTCAGGGCGCTATGCCCAGTGGCGGCAGGCGGCTTTTGAGTACGCGTGGTTGATCAACCAGGCCACGGGTGTCGAGGCTTAGAGACCGCTTGCGCTGTGTGGCTAATGAGCCACACAGCGACCTAGGCCGCCCATGTGGGGGGAGCGCCGAATCTCTTTCAGCGCGCGCCGGGGCGGTGGCTGTGCGATAATTTTCCTTATGCATGGCCACCTTCTGGTTTCGATTTCCAGTATTTTTGATGACACCCGAAGCCAAGCCTCCGATCTGCTCAAGCAGTTCGATAAAGCTGACGTTCCTGTCTCTTTGCTGGTGGCGCCGCACATCGACGGCAATTGGCACCTAGCTAAAGATGCGGCGACGCAATCCTGGCTTCGCGAGCAGGCCGAATCGGGCCGCGTGCTTATTCTCAATGGCTTTGACCAAGCGGTCCAGGGCCGCCGTGCGGAGTTCGCCAATCTGGATGCGCACGAGGCACGTTTGCGCCTCAAGGGTGCGACGCGGCAGATGGCCAAGATTGGCTTTGAACCGACCATTTTTGCACCACCGCGCTGGCGAATGTCGGAGGGAACACTAGAAGTCCTTCCCGAGTTTGATTTCGACTTTGCCGCCTCCACCCGTGGCATCCACGACCTTCGCACAGGCGAGCTCCACCAAGCCCGCAACTTGTCATTTGGTGAGGGCTTCGGTTCGGCCAAGTGGTGGCGCCGCAACATTATTCGCGCAGCAGAGCGCTCTGCACAGCGCGGCAACACCGTGCGCCTGTCAATCTCTGGCCGCAACCTCGATGACCGCAAGGTAGTTGCTGATTTCCTCAAAGCCGCCGAGCGCGCCATGGCAGCAGGTGCCCGCCCCGCTGACTACACGGCCTTTGCACCGCACTAGCCGTGCTCACCCGGACGTTAAACCATCCGTAAATCCGGGCGTTCGCTGGCCTGTATGGATAGGGAGGCGCGCCCTCCAGGATCGCCTATATTCCGGTCAACCATCTTTCGGTTGGCGGGTTTGGCCCTTTAAGGGCTTAACTCCCGGCGGGAAGCGCGTGAATCGTGGTTAGGGATCGCCGGTATCCCCGTCAGTGTGGCTTCGACTGACGGGTTCGGACCGTTATCAGGCGCGATGAGGTGGTTGGCGTTGTCCTCTCTATGTTTGGGACATTAACTGTTGTCGGGTGGTTCCTCTGGTGGTTGTCCTGCTTGTTCGGCGGCGAGTCTGGCTACTGCTTCTTGGTATTCCGGCATTGCTGTTATTGGTGTACCCCAGGGTGGGATGAAGGCCACCCCGGTGTT
>NZ_KV812499.1:0-1060 GCF_001813425.1 Corynebacterium sp. HMSC056E09 | reverse complement strand
TGCCTCGACGGGGCCGTTGGATGCACCGATATCAAAGTAGGCGAGCACATCTTTGCGTCGTCGCCACAGGGTGCGTCCCAGTTGGGCGAGCTCTTCTAAGCCTTTTGGTAGTCCTTTGCGCAGGGTGTGGATGATGCGTTCCATAAGCTTTTTGCCTTCCGATTTCCTCGGATGCGCGTACGCTGTGATCATGTCTTGGTAGACCAACCACGTTACTTCCAGGCACACGTAGTCGTCATCGGTGGCCCACAGCATTTCTAAGCGTTGCTTTTGCCGCTCGGTGAGATAGTTCGTCCTGGTCAACAGCGTGCGCCGGTGCTTGTACAGTGGGTCATCTTTGCGTCCGCGGCGTCCGGTGGTCTCACGTTGGAGTCTTTGTCGGCAACTGGTGAGCTTGTCGGCTGCCAGATGCACCACATGGAAAGGGTCCATGACTTTGTCCGCTTGTGGTAGTTGTTCCTCGACTGCGGTGGCATATCCGGTGAACCCATCCATGGTCACCACCTGTATCTGCTCCCGGAAGCTGGGGTCGCGCTCTTTAAGCCACCCGCTGAGCACATCTGCGGACCTGCCCGGTCGCATGTCTAACAAACGAGCAGGCCCACGCCCGTCCACCAGCGGGGTGAGGTCAACAAGTATGGTCACCAGGTTTGATGCCTGGCCTGGTTTTCTGGTGTGTTTCCATACGTGTTCATCGACTCCAAGGATACGAACCCCGTCTAGGTGACAAGGGTCGCCGTAGACAAGCTGGCGGCAGGCATCCAGCGCGACTTGGTTGACCAGGTCCCAGCCCACACCGAGTGCTTTGGCGGTGGCTGACACACTCATCCGGTCAATAGCAAGGCGCTGCAAGATCCAGCGGGTGACCCGGTGCGTGAGCTTGGCGCCGTCATCAGCGCAGGTTAAAGATTCTTGGAAGATCTTTCTCTTACATGAGGCGGCTGTACACCGGAATCTAGGGACTTTTACGTGCAGCCTAGTGGGGAATCCAACAACAGGAAGATCAACGAGTCGACGGGTGATGTGGTCGCGTAACTTGCCTGGCTGTCCGCAGTCCGGG
>NZ_KV812498.1:0-1306 GCF_001813425.1 Corynebacterium sp. HMSC056E09 | reverse complement strand
TGAAGCGTCCTGGGTTTAGTTCCGCTTCTTTTACGGCCCTGTGTTGATGGGCTGGGTGAGATAGTACTCGGTTTCTACTTCCTGTGGGGTGGCGTAGTCCAAAGCTTCGTGAAGCCGCTTAGTGTTCCACCAATGCACCCACCGCAAGGTGGCCAGTTCGACTTCTCCGACCGATGTCCACGGGCCTTGGGCATGAATCAGTTCCGCCTTGTAGAGACCGTTGACGGTCTCAGCTAGAGCATTGTCATAGGAATCGCCGACTGTTCCCACACTCGGCCGGATTCCGGATTCCGCGAGAGCGGTGGAATACTTCAGTGACACGTACTGGCTGCCCCGATCGCTGTGGTGAATCAGTTGGTTTCCATGGATTCGCCCTGCAGTCGTTAACGCATGCTCCAAGGCCTCCATGGGTAGCGCATCGGTGCGCATCGTTGAGCGTGTAGCAACACCAACAATCTTTCGGCTGTAGGCATCCACGACAAACGCGGTGTAGGCGAATCCTGACAGGGTGCGAACGTAGGTAATGTCGGCAACCCACAGCCGGCCTGGTGCTTGTGCACGAAAGTTTCGCTGCACTAGGTCTGGGCGATGATCCGGTTTCTTCGGGCTGATCGTTGTCACGGGGGTTCGTCCACGTCTGCGGCCGGAAACACCTGCTAGCTTCATCAGTCGTGCAGTCTTATCGCGACCAATATGAAAGCCTTCACGGTTCATCGCGTGCCACATTTTGCGGATGCCGTAGACCGAGAAATTCTGCGCATGCACACGTTGTATCTCTGGGATGAGAAGGCTATCGTTTAAGGTCCTTGCACTGGGAACGCGTGTGGTGGCTTTGCGGTAGCCGCGTGAGGTGATGAATCCACGATCTGCTTGTTTGAGGACTCGGCAGATGGCCTCGACCCCAAACTGATCCTTATACGCGTCGATGTAAGAGATCATTTGGTCGTGGGTCGGTCGAGTTCCGCTGCGAAAAAAGCCGAAGCAGTCTTAAGAATCCCGTTTGCTCGTTTCAGTTCGCGGTTTTCGCGGCGCAGACGCTTGAGTTCTTCTTCCATTGTTTCGCCGCCAGACGCGTCAGAGTCATCACGTGCTGAAGCGCTGTCACGGTACCAAGCCCGCAACGTGTGGTGAGATACTCCAAGCAGCTCACCGACCTCCGTGTAGGCGCGTTGCAGTGAGCAGGACTCCAGGCGGACCATTTCGATGATCTGATGGACCGCCTTTTCCTTGAACTCGACGGAATACTTTCTAGGCATAGTTCAATCCTTCCTTAGCTGAGGTAGGAACTAAACCCAGGACGCTTCAA
>NZ_KV812497.1:0-770 GCF_001813425.1 Corynebacterium sp. HMSC056E09 | reverse complement strand
CTGCGGATGACTGCCTTCGGCAGAAGCGTCATCGACATCGCCAACGATCCCGCATTCGACGCATGGACGTTTTCCCAAAAGGTGCTCTACGCACTCGATAAAGAAGTCGCGGCCAGGCGTGAACGACGCATCAACAAACTGCTAAAAGCATCCCGATCGCCAAACCTTGATGCTTGCCTTGAAAACGTGGTCTGCACGCCTGACCGCAACATCAACCCCGAGCAAGTCAGCAGACTCGCTCACGGACAATGGTGCCACCTGGGCCAAAACATTGTCATCCTGGGCAAATCCTCAGTCGGCAAAACCTACCTCGCCCAAGCCCTGATCACAGCAGCATGCCGCAACGACTACTCCGCACGGTTCTACCGCACCGACATGCTCGCCGCCGAACTAGCAGTCCTCCAACCCGATAACCCCACACGGCTGAAGTTCATCCAGCACCTCCACGACGTCGACGTCCTGGTCCTCGATGACTTCCTGACCACACCTGTGGATGCCGCGACCGCGCACCAACTTCTCAACATCCTCGCCGGGCGAGAAGGCAAAGTCTCAACGATAGTGACCTCACAATTCACCCCACTGGAGTGGTACAAGTCCATCCCCGACGCCGTGATCTCCGAGTCAATCCTCAACCGACTCGTCTCCGGCGCCGAGATCATCACACTCGAAGGACCAAACATGCGCCTCACCACCAACACATAACCACCAACAACGCCTGAGTAAGACACCGCTACCGGATACTCACTCAGGCGCTACCAGATACTCACCAC
>NZ_KV812496.1:0-237 GCF_001813425.1 Corynebacterium sp. HMSC056E09 | reverse complement strand
AAGTGCTTGGTGCATTGTTGGGTGTCTGGGGCATTGTTCCCTGGTTGTATAACCCACGTAAGTTTCAATAACTACTTTTTCTTTTTGGTGTGGTTGTTGTCTTGTGTGGGGTGTTGTGTGAGAACTGTATAGTGGACGCGAGCATTTAACCATGTGCTTTCCATCTTCTTTTGTGTGGGTGGTGGGTCATGGTTTGTGTGATTTCTTTGTTCTTTTGTGTTTTGTGTGTTCACACCA